>JBISJT010000001.1:0-276618 GCA_044442785.1 Candidatus Makana argininalis
AAAAAAAAAAAAAAAAAAAAAAAAAAAAAAAAAAGAAAAATATTAAATGGCGCATAAATGCGCCATTTAAATAAAATTATTTATTTATTATTTATATTATATTTATTATTTATAATATTTTTATATTTTAAAATATCATTTTTAATTTTTTTAATTTCTAATTTAATTCCATTAATATCATTGTCTATTTGATCTGTTTTATTGTTTATATTTTGAATATCATATTTTAATTGATCTGTTTTTTCGTTACTTGAACAACCAACCAAAAGAAAAGATAAAGCAAATATTATACAAAATAATATTTTTTTATTCATTTATTAATACCTATATTTTAGTTAATTTTTAAATTTTTTTAACATATATATATTATTAAATATTTTATATAATTTGAACTGATATATTATTGATTATTTTTTTTGTTGTAGTAATCCTTGAAACCATAACAATTATGTCTTTTTTAAAAGCTAAATGTTTATCCAATGCTATAAATTTTCCTATATGATAAAAATCATCTGTATTTTTAATTTTTTGTATTAATTGACAATATAATCCTTTAATTATTAGTAATTGTTTTGATAATATTATATTATTTGTTACAACTAAGATTTTAGATTTAGGAAAAAATTTTCTTATCAATTTTGCTGATTTACCACTTTCAGTTTTAACTATTATTAAAGAAGATTTTAATATTTCTGCAATTTTTACAGCACCAAAACAAACAGATTCAGTTATACTTTTTATATTATTTTTAATATTAATAAAATTATTTTTAAACTTCAAATCTGTTTTTTTACAAATATTAGACATAATATAAACAGATTTTAATGGATAGCGACCATTAGCACTTTCACCAGATAACATTACAGCATCTGTGCCATCAATAATAGCATTAGATATATCTCCAGCTTCAGCTCTAGTTGGTCTTGGATTTTTAATCATAGAATCAAGCATTTGGGTTGCAGTAATGACTGTTTTGCCTATTAAATTACATTTTTTAATAATCATTTTTTGAGCAAAAATTACATCTTCAATTGGAATCTCAACACCAAGATCACCCCGAGCAATCATAATTCCATCTGATAATTTAAGTATTTCATCAAAATTTTTTAAACCTTCTTTATTTTCAATTTTAGAAATGATTTTAATATTATTTCCTCCATTTTTATTTAAATAATTACGTATTTTTTTCAAATCATTTCTATTTCTTATAAAAGAAGCTGCTATAAAATCTACACCTTGTTGACAACCGAATATTAAATCTTTTTTATCTTTTTTTGATAATATAGGTATATTGATTAATACATCTGGAATATTTATTCCTTTATTTTCTCCTAAAAATCCATTATTATTAACTCTACATATTACTTCATTATTAATTATTTTTATTACTGTCATTTCTAATAATCCATCATCTATTAGAATTTTATTTCCATAAACTAAATTTTTAAAAAAATATTTATAATTAACTGCAACTTTATTTTGATTTCCTAAAAAAGATTTATCTGTAGTAAAAGAAAAAATTTGACCTGATTTAAGAAAAAATTCTTTTTTATTTTTAAAAATCATAGTACGTATTTCAGGACCTTTTGTATCTAATATTATAGATATTTTTTTATGTTTTTTTTCTAAAACTCGTCTTAAATTTAAAATTCTATTTCTATGATCTTTATGATTTCCATGAGATAAATTAAGACGTATTACATTTATTCCTAAATCAATAAGATTAGTAATAAGTTTTTTAGATTCTGTTTTTGGACCAATAGTACAAACAATTTTAGTTTTTTTCATAAATTTAATTAGTATATATTATTATTATTATATTTTTTATTTTTAAAAATTTTAAAAATAATATGTGTTCTAATAGATTTGAACCATTAATCTTCTTCACGTTATTATAATATTTTTAACATATTTATCTAAGAACGCATTTTTAAAAATATTTAATTTTAATATTTTTAAAAATAAATATTATTTATTAATATAATAAATTTATAATTTATATATTTATTTATTTATAATAAGTTTATTTATATAATTAATATTATAATATATTTCATATATTTTATATATATAATTTCAAATTACAATAAAATTTAATACATATTATAAATATGTTAAATTAATAACATTATTATTCTCTATAATATATATAGATTTAAATAATATTTTTATTATAATTAATAATTAAAAATTAATAAAAATATTAATATTAAAATAAAAAACATTTTTAAAATCGGAGGAGTAGCTAAGAGGTTTAAAGCATCAGTTTTGAAAACTGACAAAGATTATAAAAAATCTTTCGTGGGTTCGAATCCCACCTCCTCTTAAATTATATATTATTAAGTAATAAAATGTTTTATAAATAAAGAGCAAAATATTGTTAAATTTTTTAATTTTTCGTCAATTAAATTTACAAAATTATAAATATATTGTATTAAAAATGAAACAATTTAGTCAAAAACGTAATATATATAGTTATGATGAAATATGGTTATCTCATCATTTTAATATTTTTACACAAGGTAAAATTGTTAAAAACAATAATTTTATTAAAAATATAAAAATACCCTTAAATAAAAGTAGTAGAGGTGGTAAAACTACATTTCATGGACCAGGACAACAATTAGTTTATTTTTTATTAAATCTTAAAAAAAATAAATTAAAAATTTTTGATTTAATTATTTTATTAGAAAAAATAATTATTTCAACTTTATATAAATTTAATATTGTTGCTCATTCTATAAAAAATTCACCTGGTATTTATATTAGATTTTATAAAATATGTTCAATTGGTTTGAGTATTATTAAAGGTTGTTCTCTTTTTGGATTATCTTTTAATATCAAAATGAATATGTCACCTTTTATATATATCAAACCATGTGGATATAGAAACCTAAAAATGACTCAAATAAGCGATCTTTATCCTACAATTAAAATTTTAGATTTATTAAAAATTATTATTTTAGAATGTATTACATTTTTAAAAATTAAAAATTATAAAATAAAATTTAAATAATTTATTTTAATTTTGTCAAAATAATTTTATATTTAAATTATGGAATGAATATTAATATGAATAAAAAAAAATATTTATATCAAAAAAATAATATAAATTCATCAAAAATAATACCTATTAATATAGTAGGTAATAAAAAAAAAAAATACAAATTAAAAAAACCTTACTGGATAAAAAATAAATTACCTATTAATAATAAATTGATAAATAAAATTAAAAAAATTATTAATAAATATAATTTAAATTCAGTATGTAAAGAAGCATCATGTCCAAATTTATATGAATGTTTTAATTCTGGAACAGTATCTTTTATGATTTTAGGAAATTTATGTACTCGTAATTGTCCTTTTTGTAATGTTAATCATGGGCGTCCAATTTATAAAAATTATAAAGAACCTTTTAACCTTGCGAAAGCTATTAAAGAAATGAAATTAAAATATGTTGTAATTACTTCTGTAAATAGAGATGATCTTCGTGATGGAGGATCAAAACATTTTGTTAAATGTATTAAAATAATTAGAAAAACAAATGTTAAGATTAAGATCGAAATATTAGTTCCTGATTTTAAAAATTGTATTAATATAGCTTTAAATACAATAAATTTACATACTCCAGATATATTTAATCATAACATAGAAAATGTACCTAGACTTTATAAAAAAATTAGACCAGGTGCAAATTATTTTACATCTCTTAATTTATTAGAAAAATTTAAATTTTTTAATCCTAATATACAAACCAAATCAGGTCTTATGATAGGTTTAGGTGAAACAATAAGTGAAATTTTTAAAGTAATGACAGATTTAATAAATTGTGGTGTTAATATGATTACAATTGGACAATATTTACAACCCACATCTAATCATTTACCTGTTAAAAAATATATTAGTTTAAAAGAATTTGAATATATTAAAAATGAAGCATTAAAAATGGGTTTTAGTAATGTTTACTGTGGACCATTTGTACGTTCATCATATCATGCAGATTTACAATCAAAAAATTTATTAAACTAAATTTAAAAATTTATATATATTAATAATATTTAAATTTAATTTAGTTTAATTCTTTTTTTTTGTACAAAATTATATATTAGTTTAATCAAAATAAATATATTTAATGAATTTTTAAAATAATTTTTATTAAATAAATAATTAAAATATTTTTAGAAAAATTAATTTTTTAAATTTATATTTATAATTTTAATTTTTTCTAAAAGATTCAATTTGCATAAATAAAATTTATTTATTAAATTATCTGATAATTTATAAAAATTTTTAATTAGATATTGTTTTTTAAAATTTAAATTTTTAATAAAAAATATACTATTTAAAATTCTCAAAAATATATTTCTATTCCATATTTTATATGAAATATGTATAATTAATTTGTTTAAATATGAAGATGTAAATTTATTTATTTTACTAATTTTATCTGATAAAAACACAGAATATTGAAAAGAATATCCTGTTGTATTATTTAATAATCCTGCTCTTAATCCACTGCAAGGAATTTTAATTTTTTTAATAAAAAAATTAAAATTATTATATATATAAATAGGAATTATTCCTTTTTCTTCTCTTAATATATTTTTAATAACAAATTTATTTTTTTTTAAATATCTTAATATATTATCATTACTAATATTAATATTTAAATTAAAATTATTTAAATAAATTGTATCTTCAATAAAAATATTATATTTAGAAATTGGTAAAATATATAAAAATCTATATCCATATTTATAATTTATTATATTATTAATAATAATTGGATTTTTAATATTATTATTATAATTTAAAATTTTAAACTCTTGACCAAAAAAATATTGAAAATAAGATTTGATTTTGTTACTTTTTTTATAACCCCGTCCATCTATTATTATATCTGAATTTAATATATTATGATTATTTAATTTTAAAGAATGATCGCTTAAAATACTAACAACATATTTAAATAATATATTTTTTTTAAAATATTTTTTTATCAATTTATAAAATTTATACGAAGTTATAGTTAAATATTCTTTATTTATTATTCTTCTATAATTATTAAAATTTACAATATATTTAGGCCAAAAATAATCTATTAAAGGAAATAACCAATTATTTTTAATTAAAAAATTTTTATTAAAATGAAAAGACCAAGTTTTATTGGAATTTATATTGATATTTTTTTCAATTATTAAGATATCTATATCTGGAAAATATTGTTTTAAACGAATGGCAATAAGCCCATTAGATAATCCTAAACCAATAAGAATTATATTGAAATATGATTTCATATATAAACATTTATTTTATATTAAAAATTATTAAAAAAATTTAATTTTTTAAAATATTAAAATAATATCATATTTACATTTTTAAAATATAAAAAAATTTTAATTTTTTATTAATTAAATAATATATATATTATATTATATATAATTAATAATTTTTAAAAATTTATTTAAATATATATAAATTAGTATATAAACAAATATAATTTAATTGTTTTAAATTTATTTTATTCAAAATAACTAAATTTAAGTAATTTTTTTAATATATATTAATATTATAATATTTTTAATAAATTATATACAGCAGCATTAAGTATTTATTTTATTTTATAAAAAAAAGTTAATATATAAATTATGTATTGCTGCTGATATTCATTTTAATAAACAAAATTATGTTAATTTTTAATATATTGAAATATAAATAAGTATATTTATTTAATTATTGTAATATTTAATTATTTTTAATTTTTATTTATTAATTTAAATTAACATATCTTCTATTTTTTTAGTTTTAAAAGGGTTATTTTTAAGTGCAAGAATTAGAACTTCCTCTATTTTACTAACCATTTTAATATTTAAAATTTTTAAAATATTAAAAGGAATATTTGCTAAATCTTTTTTATTTTCATATGGTATTAAAACTTTTTTAACACCCCCCCTATGAGCAGCTAATAATTTTTCTTTTAAACCACCTATTGGTAATATTTGACCCCTTAAAGTAATTTCTCCTGTCATAGCAATATATGATTTTATTGGATTTTTTGAAATACAAGAAAATATAGAACTACATATAGCAATACCAGCACTTGGACCATCTTTTGGAGTAGATCCTTCAGGTACATGAATATGTATATCTTGTTTTTCATATAAATAATTATTTATTCCAATTTTAAATGTTAATGCTTTTACTACAGTAATAGCAGCTTGAATTGATTCAATCATAATGTTTCCAAGAGATCCTGTATATATTAATTTTCCATTTCCAGGAATACATACTGTTTCTATGGTTAAAAGATCTCCACCAGAATCTGTCCATGCTAATCCTGTTACCTGACCTACTACATTTTTTTTTTCTGCATATCCATAACTAAATTGTTTAATACCTAAAAATTTTTTTAAGTTTTTTTTATTTACAGAAATAAATTTAACATTTTTATTAATTATTATTTTTTTAACTGTTTTACGGCATATTTTAGATATTTCTCTTTCTAAATTTCTAACACCTGATTCTCTAGTATAATATCTAATTATATCTAGTATAACTTCTTTTTTAATTACTAATTCTTTTTTTTTAACTGAATTTCTTTTTTTTTGTTTCGGTATTAAATAATTCATAGCGATATTAATTTTTTCATCTTCCGTATATCCTGAAATTTTTATTATTTCTAATCTATCAAGTAAAGGAGATGATATATTCATAGAATTAGAAGTGGCTAAAAACATAACATCAGAAAGATCATAATCTATTTCTAAATAATTATCATTAAATGATATATTTTGTTCTGGATCTAATACTTCAAGTAATGCAGACGATGGATCACCTCTAGTGTCAAAAGACATTTTGTCAATTTCATCTAATAAAAAAAGAGGATTTTTAACTCCTATTTTAGACATTTTTTGAATTATCTTTCCTGGCATAGATCCTATATAAGTACGACGATGTCCACGAATTTCTGCTTCATCTCTAACTCCACCTAAAGATATCCTTATATATTTACGTCCAGTTGCTTTAGCTATAGATTTACCAAGTGAAGTTTTACCAACACCAGGAGGTCCTACTAAACATATAATTGGCCCTTTTATTTTATTTTTTCTACTTTGAACTGATAGATATTCTAAAATTCTTTCTTTTACATTATTTAATCCATAATGATCTTTTTCTAAAATATTTTTAGCATTTATAATATTTTTTTTAATTTTACTTTTTATCTTCCAAGGAACAGATAAAATACATTCTATATAACTTCTTATTACAGTAGCTTCAGCTGATATAGATGACATAATTTTTAATTTATTAAATTCTGATTTAACTTTTTCTTTAGCTTCTTTAGACATATTAGTATTTTCTATTTTTTTTTTTAATATTTCATTTTCCTCTTTTATTTCATCTATAGAACCTATTTCTTTTTGAATGGCTTTTATTTGTTCATTTAAATAGTATTCTTTTTGACTTTTTTCCATTTGATGTCTAACTCTATTTCTTATTTTCTTTTCTATTTGAATCAAATCAATTTCTAATGCAATCATCTTCATAAGATATTCTATTTGTTCTTTATTATCATTTATTTCTAAAATTAATTGTTTATCAGATACTTTTAAAGGCATATGAGAAGCAATAGTATCAACTAATCTAGAAAGATCATTAATAGAATTTAATGAATTAATTATTTCTTTTGGTATTTTTTTATTCAGACTTACATATAATTTAAAACTATTTAATAAAGTTTTAATTAAAATATTTTTAATATTTAAATCTATTTTTTTATTTTTAAAATTATCTATTTCAGATAAAAAATAATTACCATTATCTAATAATAATCTTATTTTTACTTTTTTTAAACCTTCAACTAAAACTTTTATAGTACCATCTGGAAGTTTAATAATCTGAAGTATAGATGATAATGTACCTATATTATAAATATCATTTATATTTGGATTATCTTTTAAAGATTCTTTTTGAGCTACTATTATAATTTTTTTATCTAATTTTATTGCTTTTTCAAGACATTTAATCGATTTTTTTCTACCTACAAATAAAGGAATTATCATATATGGATAAACTACTACATCACGAAGTGTTAATACAGGAATTAATATATTATTATGATTTCTTAAATTTGAATTCATATATTCATCTCTTAAATTTAATTAAGTTTAAATTTAAAGTTAATTTAAATTAATTATATTATAAACATTAATTTAAATTTTTTATTTTATTTATAAATAACAATAGGTTTAAATTTTCCTAAAAAAAAGTTTTCTTCTATTAATACCTTTTTAATATTTTTATTAGAAGGAATTTCATACATTGTTTTTAATAAAATACTTTCTAAAATAGATCTTAAACCTCTAGCGCCAGTTTTTTTTTTAATAGTTTTTTTTGCAATATATATCAAAGACTCATATTGAAATTCTAAATTAACATTTTCTAATTTAAATAAATATTTATATTGATTTATGATTGCATTTTTTGGCTTGTATAAAATTTTTACTAATTCTTTTTCATTTAATTTATTTAATTGAACTATTATTGGAAGACGTCCAACTAATTCCGGGATAAAGCCAAATTTTATTAAATCTTTTGAATTAATATTTTTTTTTTTTTTATTTTTTTTATTATTATCTGAAGCATTTTTAATTATTGAATTAAATCCAATAGCTTTATTAATTTCAATTTTATTTTTAATAAATTTATTAATTCCAGAAAAAGAACCTCCACAAATAAATAATATTTTAGAAGTATCAATATTTAAATATTCTTGTAAAGGATGTTTTCTTCCTCCTTTAATAGGAACTGAAGATATGGTACCTTCTATTATTTTGAGTAGTGATTGTTGCACACCTTCTCCGGAAACATCTCTTGTAATAGATGGATTGTAAGATTTACGAGAAATTTTATCAATTTCATCAATATATATTATTCCTTTTTCTGCTTTTTGTATATCATAAGAACATTTTAGTAATAATTTATTTAAAATACTTTCTACATCATCGCCTACATATCCAGCCTCAGTAAGTGTTGTAGCATCTGATATAGCAAAAGGTATATCTAAATAATTAGCAAGTTTTTCTATTAGAAAAGTTTTTCCACTACCTGTTGGTCCCATTAATAAAATATTACTTTTTCCAATTTTATTATTGTTTATAACATAATCTTTTTCTAAACATTTATAATGATTATAAATTGCAACAGAAAGTATTTTTTTAGCTTTTTTTTGACCTATAACATGTTTTTTTAAATAATTATATATTTGATAAGGTTTTTTAATATTAAAATTATTATTTATAATATTATTTTTTTCTATATTTTTTTCGATAATTTCATTACATAAATATACACAATTATTACATATACAAGATGATTTTCCTGAAATAATTTCAAATACTTCTTTTTGATTTTTATTACAAAAAGAACAATGAAGTAATTTTTTTTTTTTAATATTATCTATCATTATTTAACCTATTTTTTATATAATTAAATTATTAATTTAATTTTAAAAATTTATTTTTAAATTCTTTTTTTTAAAATAGCATCAACTAAACCATATTTAATTGCTTTATTTGCAGATAAAAAACAATCTCTTTCAGTATCTTTATATACTGTTTCAATATTTTGACCTGTATGTTTAGAAATTAATTTATTAATTTTTTTTTTTATTTTTAAAATTTCATTAGCATGAATTTCTATATCACTTGCTTGACCTTGAAATCCTCCTAATGGTTGATGAATCATAATTCTTGAATTTGGAAGACAAAATCTTTTGCCTTTACATCCACTAGCTAATAATAAAGCACCCATAGAAGATGCTTGTCCCATACATAAAGTACTAATATCAGGTTTTACAAATTGAATTGTATCATATATTGACATACCTGATGTGATAATCCCACCTGGAGAATTAATATATAAATTTATATCTTTTGATGGATCTTCAGATTCTAAAAATATTATTTGAGCGACTATTAAATTTGCCATGTAATCTTCTATATAACCTGTGATGAAGATTATTCTTTCTTTAAGTAATTTAGAAAAAATATCATATAAACGTTCACCCCTATATGTATTTTCTACAATAATTGGTAAAAAAGATTTTTCATTTAAAACATTAAAAAAATTATTATATAAAGACATAATATCCTCTTTAATTTTTATAAAAAAAATATAAATTTTTAAATAAATATTATTTATTAATTAAATTAATATTATAATATATATATTTATTTTTTTAAATTTTTTTTTTAAATTTTTTTTTCCAATTTAATAAACAATGTTTTTTTTTACCTTTCTGAATAATAGTAAATTTACCATAAAGTATATCATTTTTATTTAAAATATATTCAGGATTGTTTTGTTTAATACCGTTTATTGATATTGAATTAGAAATTATTAAAATTCTAGCTTGATTACGAGATTTAGCTAAATTAGAATTTTTTAAAATCTGTTGTAAATCATAACTTTGTGTAATATCTATAGTTTTAATACCATCTTTATATAATTGTTTAAAATCATTTTCTGTTAAGTTAATTACTTTGTTTTTAAATAAACTATATGTTATTCTTTTTGCGCATTTTAATCCAATTTTTCCATGAACAATTTTAGTAATTTCTTCTGCTAATATTTTTTTTTTATAATTTAAAAAATTATTTTCATATTTATATTTTTTGTCTATTTTTTTAATTTTAATATTATTAATTAAATTAAAAAGTTTTAAAAAATTTAATAAATCACTATCAGGAATATTAATCCAAAACTGATAAAATTTATAAATACTTGTTTTATTTTTATCTAACCAAATTGTTCCTTGTGATGTTTTACTAAATTTTATTCCATTAGAGTTAGTTATAATAGGAACTGTTAATCCATATACTTTTTTTTTATATAATTTATGAGTTAAAAATATACCAGAAGTGATATTACCCCATTGATCAGATCCACCAATTTGTAGTTTTACATTATATTTTTTATATAGATAAGAAAAATCATAACTTTGTAATAAATTATAAGAAAATTCAGAAAATGAAATACTATTTTTATTTTTAAATAATCTATTTTTAATAATTTCTTTACTAATCATTTTATTAACTGAAAAATGTTTTCCTGTTTTATTTAAAAAATCAATAATATTAATTTTATTAAACCACTCTTTGTTATCTAAAATAATAGCACTATTATTTCCACAATTAAAATTTAAAAACATAGATATTTGAATTTTAATTTTTTTTACGTATGTATTAATTTTTTCAAAATTATTAAAATTACGTTCTATATTTTTAAAACTAGGATCACCAATTAATGCAGTAGAACTACCAATTAACACTATTGGACGATGTCCTAATAATTGAAAATGTTTTAAACATAATAAAACTAATAAATGTCCAACATGTAAACTATCAGATGTAGGATCAAAACCACAATATAAACTAATTTTTTTTTTTAATAAAATATTAGATATATATTTTTTATCTGTAATTTGATAAATCAAATTTCTATTATCCAATTCTTCTATTATGTTTGTTTTTTTCATTTATAAAAATTCCATTTTTAATATATTTATTAAATCAAATAATCAAATATTTAATAGTATTAAATATTTGATTTAATAATAATTAATTGATATTATTTATATACTTAAAATTAAGTTTTTAAAATTATATTTAATATAAAAATATTATTTATTTTTAAATTTATTTTAATAAATTTTTTATATTTTAATTTAAAACTCAATAACTTTAAATATCAAAAATATTTTAAAAATAAATTTTTAAGAATTAATTAATAATTATAACTTTAATATTTAAAAATTTTTTAAATTTAGAGTATAAATATATGAAAATAATAAAATTTATATATACAATATTAATGTTTATATTTTTTATGTGTATAAGTGGTTGTAAAGAAATAGTAATAATGTCTCCAAAGGGACAAATTGGAATAGAACAACGAAATTTAATTGTATTAACTTCTACTTTAATGTTATTACTAATAATACCTATAATAATCATTACTTTAGTATTTATATTAAAATATAAATCATCAAATTTAAACTCTAAATATAATCCTAATTGGTGTTATTCTAAAAAAATAGAATTTTTTATATGGATAATCCCTATAATGATAGTTTCTTTTTTAAGTTATATAACTTGGAATTCAACACACAAATTAGATCAAAAAAAAAAAATAATATCAAAATATAAATCAATAAATATTCAAGTTATATCTATGGATTGGAAATGGTTATTTATTTATCCAAAAAATAACATTGCAACTATAAATGAAATAGTGTTTCCTGTTAATATTCCAATAAAATTTGAAATTACATCAAATTCAGTAATGAATTCATTTTTTATTCCTCAATTAGGAAGTCAAATGTATGCTATGTCAGGTATGAACTCTGTACTTAATCTTATTTCAAATAAACCTGGAAATTATAAAGGAATTTCATCTAATTTTAGTGGAAAAGGTTTTTATGGAATGAAATTTAAAGTTATAGTAACACCTGATAAATATAATTTTTTAAAATGGATAAAAAAAGTTAAATCTTCTTTTAATATTATTCAAAATATTAAAGATTATGAAAATATTTCTTATCCTAGTGAAAAAAATAAAGTACAATATTTTTCTTTTGTTATGCCGAAATTATATCAATATGTAATTGAAAAATTTCATCAAAAAAAATAAAGTTTAAATATTTTGAATAAATATTTTATTAAATAAAGGAAAAAAAATGATTTTAGGGAAATTAAATTTAAATTCAATTCCATATAATGAATCAATTATAATGTTTACAATAATTATATCATTATTAATTATAATATCATTATTTATTACTATTACTTATTTTTCAAAATGGAAATATATTTGGTTTGAATGGATAACTTCATTAGATCATAAAAAAATAGGAATTATGTATATAATAATATCATTTATAATGTTATTAAGAGGTTTTATTGATGCTTTAATGATGCGTTTTCAACAATCTATTGTTTCATCTGGAGGTAGTGGTTTTTTAACTACTAAACACTATAATCAAATAATAACTGCGCATGGAGTTATTATGATTATTTTTATGGCAACTCCTTTAATTATTGGATTAATGAATATTATAGTTCCATTACAAATAGGATCAAGAGATGTTGCATTTCCTACTTTAAATTCTATAAGTTTTTGGTTATTTTTTTCAGGTTTTGTGATTATAAATCTATCTCTTGGGATTGGTGAATTTGCGCAAACTGGATGGTCTGCTTATCCTCCTTTGTCAGGTATAAAATATAGTCCTGGGGTTGGTGTAGATTATTTAATATGGAGTATACAAATATCTGGAATTGGAACAATTCTTACTGGTATAAATTTTTTTACTACAATTATTAAAATGAGAGCTCCAGGCATGAAAATGATGAAAATGCCAGTATTTGTATGGACTTCTTTATGTACTAATATATTAATTATTGCAGCTTTTCCAATTTTAACAATAACTCTTTTATTATTATCATTAGATAGATATATAAATACACATTTTTTTACCAATGAAATGGGTGGTAACATTATGATGTATATAAATCTTTTTTGGGCATGGGGTCATCCAGAAGTTTATATTTTAATATTACCTGTATTTGGTATTTTTTCAGAAATAGTATCAACTTTTTCTAAAAAAAAACTTTTTGGGTATAAGTCATTAGTGTTTGCAACTATTGCAATAACTTTATTATCTTTTTGTGTATGGCTTCATCATTTTTTTACTATGGGATCCGGATCTGATGTAAATTCTTTTTTTGGTATTATGACTATGATAATTGCTATACCTACTGGGGTAAAAATTTTTAATTGGTTATTTACTATTTATAGAGGTAAAATACATTTTCATTCATCAATGTTATGGACTATAGGATTTATAATTACTTTTTCTATAGGAGGCATGGCTGGAGTATTACTTTCAATACCTGGAATTGATTTTGTATTACATAATAGTATGTTTTTAGTTGCTCATTTTCATAATGTAATTATTGGAGGCGTTGTTTTTGGATGTTTTGCAGGAATTAATTATTGGTTTCCTAAAGTTTTTGGTTTTATTTTAAATGAAAAATGGGGCAAAATTTCTTTTTATTTATGGATTTTTGGATTTTATATTTCATTTATTCCTCTTTATATATTAGGATTAATGGGTATGACTAGAAGGTTAAGTAAAGATATAGATCCTGATTTTCATAATTTATTAAAAATATCTGCTATAGGTAGTATAATAATTTCTATAGGTATTATATGCCAAATTATACAAATAATTTTAAGTATAATTAATAGAAAAAAAAATAAAGATATTACTGGAGATCCATGGGATGGTAGAACTTTAGAATGGTCTACATCTTCACCTCCTCCTTTTTATAATTTTGCTATTATACCTAAAATAGATAATAAAATAGATATTTTTTGGTATTTTAAAAATAAAAAAAACAACAATATTAAAAATAATCTAATTTATAAAAAAATTCATATGCCTAAAAATAAGAATATAGGTTTTATATTATCTATAATTAGTATTTTTTTATGTTTTTCATTAGTTTGGCATATTTGGTGGATGTCAATCATATGTATTTTATTATTAATCATTTCTTTTGTAATTCATACTTTAAATGAAGATATATATATATATATATCATCTAATACAATTAAAAAAATAGAAAATAAGAATTTTAAAAAAAAAAATCATAAAATGTTAAAATAAAATATAAAATTAGAGAACAAAATGTTAAATATAAAAAAAAAAAAACATATAAGTTATAAAAAAAAAATATTTGATAATGAAAATAATATTAAAATTTTTGGTTTTTGGATTTATTTAATGAGTGATATTATATTATTTTCTACCTTATTAGCTACATATTTTGTTTTAAAAAATAATTCATTTAATTTAATTAAAGTTAAAAATATTTTTAATTTATTTTTTATTTTTATTGAAAGTATTATATTGCTAATAAGTAGTTTTACATATGAGATTTCAATTTTTAATATAAAAAAATTTAATAAATTAAAAACAATTTTATGGTTAGTTATAACTATTTTTTTTGGTTTTATATTTATATTTATTGAAATTTATGAATTTCTAAATTTAATTAATAAAGGATATGGTTATAATAAAAATGCTTTTTTATCTTCTTATTTTACTTTAATAGGAATGCATGGATTACATGTAATAATTGGTATTATATGGATCATAATAATGATTATACATTTATATATAAATGGTTTTAGTAAATTAAATTTAATTAGATTTAAATGTTTAAGTTTATTTTGGCATTTATTATATATAATTTGGATTGTAATTTTTACATTTGTTTATTTAATTGGAGTAATATAATTGAATATAAAATTGAATTTTTTTAAAAAAAAAAAAATATATAAAAAAAAATATTTTATAGGTTTTGTACTTTCTTTATTTTTCACAATATTATCATTTATGATTGTCAGTACTAATATAAATAGTAATAAAATTACTATTTATATTTTAATTTTATTTTTAAATAATATTTTAACACACCTGTTTTTTTTTATAAAAATAAATAAATATAAAAAAAATATATGGTATATTATATCGTTTTTATTTACAATATTGATTTCTATGATTTTAATAATTGGTTCTTGTTTAATATTTAATATGATTTGTAAAAATTTTATTCATTAATATTTAAATTATTATTTTAAATAAATTAATTAAAATAATTTTTAAAATAAAAATAAAAAATTATTTATTTTTATTTTAAAAATTATTTTAATTTTTTAAAAATTTTTTACTAAAATAATCTATGAATAATTTTCCAATTAAATGATCCATTTCATGTTGTATGCATATTGATAATAAATTACAAGCATATAATTCAAAATATTTACCTTTATAATTTTTTGCTCTTAATTTTATATTTTTATATCTTTGAACAAATCCACTAATATTAGGAATTGATAAACATCTTTCATTTGAATTTATAATACCTTTTATTTTAATAATTTCTGGATTAATTAAAACTAATTTACTATTTTTTTTTTTAAAAAGATCAATTATAATTATACGTTTATTTATATTTATCTGATTTGCAGCTAATCCTATACCATTAAAATGGTACATTGTTTCGAACATATTATCTATAATAATTCTAATATTGTTATTAATAATATTAACATCATTAGAAATATTACGTAATCTTAAATCTGGATAATGTAATATTTTTAATATAGTCATTTTTTTTTTCATAAAATTTTTAAAGAATAATTTTATTAATAATAATATTTATTTATTAATAAAGATATATTTTAATATATTAAAATTAATCTTAAAAAAAATATTAAAAATTTGTTTACATTTTCATCAAAATAAGTTATTATATTAAATAATTATAATATTTAAATATAAATTAAAGGGGCTATAGCTCAGCAGGAAGAGCACCTGCTTTGCACGCAGGATGTCAGCGGTTCAATTCCGCTTAGCTCCAAAACAATTTAATTAATAAATTTTTTTAAAAAAAATATTAAGGTGCGGTAGTTCAGTTGGTTAGAATATCGGCCTGTCACGCCGGAGGTCACGGGTTCGAATCCCGTCCGCACCGTAAAAAATATTTACGTATTTTATTTCATAATGAAATTATTATATTTATAAGCTTTAAAAGTATTTTGCATAAGAGATGATACAGTCATTGTTCCAACTCCCCCAGGAACTGGTGTTATATACGAAGCTTGTTTTATAGCACTTTTGAAGTCTACATCACCAACTAATATTCCATTCATTAATTTATTAATTCCTACATCTATTACTATTGATCCTTTTTTTATCCAAGAACCTTGTATAAATTTAGCCTTTCCTAAAGCAACAATAAGTAAATCTGATTTTTTAATTAAAAATTTTAAATTTGAATTATAAATATTAGTTATTGTTACATTACAACCTGATAATAATAATTCAAAACTAATTGGTTTGCCTACAATATTTGAATTACCTAACACTAGAGCATTTAAACCAAAAATTTTAATATTATAAAAATTTAATAAAGAAAATATGCCTTTTTGTGTACATGGTGTAAAAAATGGACATTGAAGAAATAATCTTCCTATATTATAAGGATTAATACAATCTACATCTTTATTAGGAATAATATTTTCACATATATTTTTAATACTTAATTTTAATGGTAAAGGCATTTGAATTAAAATTGCATCAATATAAAAGGAACAATTTAATTGATCTATTAATTCTAATATGTTTATTTCAAAAATATCATAAGGAAAATAATATATTACGATCATAAATCCTATTTCCTTACAATATTTTTTATTACTATTAATATATGATTTAGATGAAGAATGATTTCCTACTAAAATTATTGCTAATACAGGAACACGATTGCCATTTTTAATTAAATTTAAAACATTATTCAATAATTTCTTTTTTATTTTTTTAGATATTTTTTTACCATCAATGATAGAAGCTAACATGTAATAATTTTCCTTTTTTTAAATATTTTTAAATTATTTTAAAAATAAATATTTACTTTAATTTAAATTTAATATAAGATTTAGAAAATAAAAATTTTTATAAATTTTTTAATCAAATGAAAAGCACTCTTAGCTCAATTGGATAGAGCAACAGCCTTCTAAGCTGTAGGTTGCTGGTTCAAGTCCAGCAGAGTGCATTTAATTTAAAAAATAATTTTATTATAAATAAATTGTATTTAAAAATAATTTTTTTTAAAAATTTAATAAAATATATTGACTGTATTTACGAAATAATATTTAATTATTAAAATATGCCCAGATAGCTCAGTCGGTAGAGCAAAGGATTGAAGATCCTTGTGTCCTTGGTTCAATTCCAAGTCTGGGCAAATTTAACATATTAAATTTTTAAAATTAATTAAATTAATTATTAAATTACATGCGGAAATAGCTCAGTGGTAGAGTACAACCTTGCCAAGGTTGGGGTCGCGAGTTCAAATCTCGTTTTCCGCTTTGAAAATTTTTAAATTTTATTATTTATTTAAAAAATTTATAATTTATTTTTTTTAAATCAACAATATTTATATATAAAATATAAAATTATATGTTAAAAATATTTAATACTAAAACAAAAAAAAAAGAAATATTTACACCTTTAAATAATAATATAGTTAATATATATGTGTGTGGAGTTACAGTATATGATGCATGTCATATAGGTCATGGAAGAACATTTTTGATTTTTGATATTATAATTAGATATTTAATATACAAAGGTTATAAAGTTAATTACATTAGAAATATAACAGATATAGAAGATAAAATAATTTTAAAATCTATAAAATATAAAAAATCTTTTAAAATTATTTCAAATAATATGATTAATCAAATGAAAAAAGATTTTGATAAACTTAAAATTATTAGACCGAATTATGAACCTAAAGTTACAGATTATATAAATTTAATTATTAAATTTATAAAAAAACTTTTAAATAAAAAAAATGCTTATATATCAAAAAATGGTGATGTTATTTTTAGTATAAAAACATATAAAAAATATGGTAAATTATCTAAACAAAATTTATTAAAATTAAACTCAAAACATAAAAATCTAAATAATTTTTTTAAAAAAAATTATTTAGATTTTGTTTTATGGAAAATATGTAATAAAAAAGAACCAGGTTGGATTTCACCATGGGGTTATGGAAGACCAGGTTGGCATATTGAATGTTCATCTATTAAATTATTTCTAAAATATAATTTTGATATCAATGGAGGAGGTTCTGACTTAATATTTCCACATCATGAAAATGAAATTACACAATATAATTGTATATGTAATAAAAAAAATATTGGAACATGGATACATACTGGTATTTTAATTACAAATAAAAAAAAAATGTCAAAATCAAAAGGTAATTTTTCTTATATTAAAGATATTATTAAAAAATATAATTATGAAATAATAAGATATTTTTTAATTTCTAATCATTATAGAAGTAAATTTTACTATACAGAAGAAAATATCAAACAATATAGTACATCACTTAAAAATTTATATTTTTCTTTAAAAGATACTAATACAAATTTAAGTAATAATTTATGTAAAAAATATATATTACAATTTAATAAAGCAATGGATAATGATTTTAACATTCCTTCTGCATATTCAATTTTATTTAAAATATCAAATAAAATAAATAAATTAAAAAAAAATAATTCCAAACATGTACACAAAATGGCTTCAACATTAAAAATGTTAGGAAATATATTAGGTTTATTAGAACAAGATCCTGATAATTTTTTAAAAAATAAAAATAATAAAAAATATAATAAATGTTATATATTAAAATTAATTAAAGAAAGAAATTTAGCACGTAAAAATAAAAAATGGTTTATTTCTGATAAAATTAGAAATAAACTCTATGATATTGGTGTAATTTTAGAAGATGAAAAAGAAAAAACAAATTGGTATATTTTTTAATAAAATTTGTTTAAATTATTTTTTAAAAATTAAAATAAAACTATTTTTTTAAAATTTTTTTTAAATTTCCATTTTTATATAAATCATATATTATATCAAATCCTCCTATAAGTTTATTATTAATCCAAATTTGAGGAAATGTTGGCCATTTAGAAAATATAGGTAATTCCAAATAAATATCATTATTTTCTAAAATATTAACATATTTAAAATTTATTCCAGAATAAATTAAATAATTTAATGATTTGTCTGAAAATAAACACATTTTTGATTTTGGTGAACCTTTCATATAAATAATTATAAAATTATATTTTATTTGTTGTTTAATTTTTTTAATAATAGTATTCAATTTAAAATCCTTTAATTTAATATTTTAAAAAATATTATATTAAATAAAAAATTAAAAACTTATTTAATATATATAAATATATAAATTACGTATTGATAATATATAATACATATTTTAAAATATAATTAAAAGGCCCTTTAGCTCAGATGGTTAGAGCGGGCGACTCATAATCGCTAGGTCACTGGTTCAAATCCGGTAAGGGCCATTAATATGATTTAATATAAAATATTAAATTTTAATCCATGTAATTTCTAATTTTATTTTACAATTTATATTTAATCCTTTATTGGTGACAAATATACCAGGCGCAGTAATAAGATTATTATTATAAAATAACAATGGTATTCTATTCCTATACCATATAGGAATATTAAGATTTTTCCAAATTGTCTTCAAAAGAAGACCATGTTTATTACCTATTAAATATATTAATTTATCAAAACATGTAAATCTAATAGACATAAATTCATTAATTGATGGAGGTCTTACGATAGATATAAATTTTTTTTTTTGAAAAAAATTAAATTTTTTAAAATTCAATTTTTTTAAATTATTATTGAATTTGTAGTTTGTACATATAAAATTTATACTTTTTTTAATTATACCTAAATTAAAAGGTAATATAATTAAATTATATTTATAATTCCAAAATAATAAAAAATTTTTAGATATAAAAATATTAATATTGTTAATATAAATACGATTTTGAAACTTGATTACTTCTTTATTTTTATCAATTTTTATTTTTGCAAATGAATTATTTTTACTATTAATTATTTCTTGCCAAATAAAATATATTTTTTTAATAGAAGGCATCTTTATTTTAGCATTTATAAACCATTTTCTTAATAAAGCAAATACTTTCATTATATTCATTTGTAGTAATTTAACAAAAATTATTGATCCATCAATTTGAATTATTTTATTATAATCTTCTTTAATAAGATTATTAATTAAATTTTCTTGAAAATAACAAAGTTTAGAACTTCTATTTGATGTAAAATAAAATGAAGGCCATCTTCTTTTAAGAATAGGTAATATTTTTAAACGTATAAAATTACGATCAAATTTAATTTCATTATTACTTGTATCATTTAACCATTTTAAATTATAATGCAAAGCATAATTATTTACTTTGTCTCGAGATATATTGATCATTGGTCTTATCAAAAAACTTTTATTAAATTTGGAATACATTGATATTCCTGAAATACCAGTAGGTCCACTTCCCCGTTTTATAGATAAAAATAAAGTTTCAATTTGATCATACATATGATGAGCTGTAAGTAATACTTCATTTTGTAACATATTTTTATATATAGTATTATATCTAGCTTTTCTAAATGAAGCTTCCACCCCTCCTGAAATATTATTAATAGTAATTTTATCAGTAATAAATTTAATATCACGTTTTTTACATTCTTTATAACAATGATTTAAAAAAATATCATTATTATTATTTATATTATGTTGAATATAAATAGCTCTAATATTTATTTTTTTTTTTTTTTTATATTTATTATTTAAATTCATATAATGAAGAATATCTAATAAAACTGTTGAATCCATTCCCCCACTAAAAGAAAGTAACATATTTTTAAAATTTTTTATATTATTAATTACTTTATTCCTTAAAAGGATATAATTATTTAATTTATTCATATTTTTTTTTATTAATTTTTTATAAATTGAATTATTATAAAATTGGACTTAAAAAATAAGATATTAATTCAATTATTTTTTTCCAATATGGTCTTTTATACCAAATATTAGATTTTATAATTTGAGAATTAGAAAAATAATATTTTTGTATTTTATATAAATTTTTAATAAAACTTATATCTTTAATTAACATAATTGTTTCAAAATTTAATAATAAACTTCTAATATCTAAATTTACAGTTCCAATTAAACTAATTTTTTTATCTACAATAATACTTTTTGTATGTATAAAATCATAATTAAATTGATATATTGAAACACCAGATTTTAATAATTTTTCAAAAAAATAATTACTACTCCATTTTATTAACATAGAATCATAATTTAATGGTAATATAATTCGAACATCTATACCTATTTGAGAAACAGTACAAAGAGCATTAATTATTTCATTTGTTGGTATAAAATATGGAGTTGTTATAAATATAATTTTTTTAGCAGAATAAATATATTTTAATAATGTTTTATGTATTGAATTGTCTGAAAAATCAGGATATGAAGTAATTAATTGAATTATATTAGATGAAGAATATCTAAAAGGTGAAATACTAAAATCATAATTAAAAGATAAAATATCTTCATTTGTTTCTATCTTCCAATCTAAAGAAAATATAATACTTATTGCTTTTGAAACTACACCCTCCATTCTAACCATTATATCAATTAATTTTCCAAATATATTTTTTTTTTTAAAAAATTTAGGATCTATCATATTCATACTTCCAATATAAGAAATATCATTATCAATGATAATAATTTTTCTATGTTGTCTTATATCACATCTTTTTAAAAAAAAGTTAAAAATATTAATATTTAGAGCTTTAATTATATAAATTCCTGAAAATTTCATTTTTAAAAAATAATAACTGTTTAAAAAATTAACACTACCAATATAATCAATAATTAAACGACATTTTACACCTCTATTGGCAGCAAATATTAAAGCTTCTGATATTTTATTAACTAAACCTCCTTCTTTCCAAATATAAAATATCATTTCAATATTTTTTTTAGCCATATTTATATCTATTATTAAAGATTTTAATATATAACTAGAATTAGTAATTAAATTTAATTTATTAAATTTAAATGAACTTACCCCTTTAATATTTTTAGATAATTTAAATATATAAATATATTTTTTTTTAATTTTATTAATTTTTTTAAAATAAAATCTTATTCTGTAATTTATTATAATTCCTAATTTTAATTCTCCAAATAAAATGAAGTAAATAATTCCTAAAATGGGTAAAAAATAAAAAATCACAATAAATAATATAAAATAATTTAATGGACGACTTTTTATTATTATTTTAAATAAAATTATAAAAATTAAAAATAAATAAAAAAAAATAAATATTTTATTTATTAAATTTAAAAATATTTTCATATTATTAAAATATATAAACTTTTTAAAAAAAAAATTTAATTTATATATTTTAATAATAATTAAAAATATTTTAAATATTATTAAAATATATAAATTTTATTTATTATAAAATTTTAAATTTATTTACCTATACAAAATTTAGAAAAAATATCTTTAATTAAATTATTAGATTTAAATTTTCCTAAAATATTATTTAAATATTTATTAGATAACATAAGCTCTTCTGCAATTAATTCATATGAATCATTATTTATGATAAGATTTTTACAATTTAATAAACAATTATAACTTTTTTCTAATAATTTTAAATGCCTTCTTCTAGATATAAAAATACCTTCATCATTTGTATTATTGATTAATATTTTTTTTAAATGATTTCTTAGAATATTAATTCCTAATTCAAAATTATATTTAGTCGATAAATTAATAATTTTGTAATTTTCATTATTAATTTTTTTATTTTTAATACATATTTTCTTTTTATTTATATCTGATTTATTAAATATAATTGTTATTTGATTATTATATTTAATAATTTTTTTTATTTTTTTAAATATTTTATTTTTACTTATATTGATTTTTTTATTATTATCATATAATAATAATATATGATTTGCATTTTGTATTTCATTCCAAGTTTTATTAATTCCTATTTTTTCTATTTTATTTTTAGTATATCTTATTCCAGCTGTATCAATTAAATTAATTACTATGTCATCAATCTTAATATATTCATGAATTATATCTCTTGTTGTTCCTTTTATGTTCGTAACTATGGATATTTCTTTTTTAGACAATAAATTAAATAAACTAGATTTTCCAACATTACTTTCTCCTACTATTACTATATTCATTCCTTCTCTTAAGAGAATTCCATTTTTAGATTCACTTTTTAATTTATTGAGTAAAGATATTAAATTATCAATATTATCTTTAATTTCATTTGTATTAACAATATCAATATTATGATCTGAAAAATTTATTGAAGCTTCTATTTTTATTCTTAATTTATTTATAATATTTATTATATCTTTAATATATAAAGAAAAATCACCTTTAATAGAATTAATAGCACATTTAACAGCTCTAATTGAATTAGAGTGAATTAGATCATATATAGCTTCAGCTTGAATTAAATCAATTTTTCCATTTATAAAAGCTCTTTCAGAAAATTCTCCAGGATTAGCAATACGAATACCTTTTATAGATATGATACATTTTAATAACATATCTAGAACTATTTGACCACCATGCCCTTGAAGTTCTAAAATATCTTCTCCTGTATAAGAATTAGGTTTAGAAAAAAAAATAGCAATTCCTTTATCAATTAATTGACCATTTAAATTATAAAAAGATAAATATTCAGCTAATCTATTAGATGGAATTTTTTTTAAAATGAAAAGTGATGCTTTTTTAGTTAAATTTCCAGAAATTCTTATAATACCTATACTTCCATTTCCTGGAGGTGTTGCAAAAGCAGCTATAGTATCTAAATTTTTCAATTTTATTTTCCTATATTATTTAAATAATGAAATCAATTATTTTGATTAAATTAAATATTTTAAAAAATAAATTTAAAAAATTTATTTTTTAATAAAAAATTTATTAATAAATTTTTGTTGTAAAATGGTTAATAGATTATTAATAATATAATAAATAATTAAACCAGAAGGAAGGCATAAAAAAAATATTGTAAAAATTATAGGAATTAAATTTAAATTTTGATTTTTATTTAAATCATAATTTTTATTAGGATATGTTTTTTGCACAAAAAAACTAGTAATTCCCATGAATATAGGAAGAATATAATAAGGATCATATGATGATAAATCTTTTATCCAAAAGATAAAATTAGCATGTCTTAATTCAATAGAATATATTATCATATAATATAAAGATAGAAAAATAGGCATTTGAATTATAATTGATAAAAATCCTCCAAATGGGTTTATTTTTGCTTTTTTATACAATTTAATTATATTTTTTCTTTTCTCATTTTTTTTATTTTTAAATTTTTTATTAATTTTATTTATTTTAGGTTGTAATAAATTCATTTTTGTAATATATGTATATTGAATTTTATTAATTGGATATAAAATTGCACGAATTATAAAAGTAATTATTATTAAAGAAATTCCATAATTATTTGTATGTTTATTAATTAATTTTAATGTATTTAATAAAAACTTAGATATAAACCAAAAACGACCATAATCAACCGTTAATCCTAAATTTTTAGATATAAAAGACATTTTATCAATAAATTTAGGACCAATCCATAAAAATGAATTAAATGTTTGTTTTTTTCCAGAATTTATAATAAAATTATCTGATTTATAACCTATATAAGCATTACCATTTATTGAATTTCTTGTATAAAATATTTTATTACCTTTTATTTTTGGTATCCAACATGAAGCAAAATATCTTTGCATCATTGTTATCCATCCATTTTTTGTTTTTAATAAAAGATTAGATTTTTTAATATCATCAAAACTATATTTTTTAAATTTAAATTTATCTGTAGAAAATGATGAACCTCTGTAAAGATTAAAATTACATTTTTCGATATTATTTTTATTCTTTTTTTTTTTATTTATAGTTTGTTTTAATTGAGATATTAATTTAATTGTAATTTTTTTTTTACTTAAATTTTTTATAAAGTAATTTACATTTATTAAGAATTTATTTCTGTGAAAAATAAATATTTTTTTATATAAAACTCCATTTTTAGATATATAAATCATAGGTACTGTTATTTTATTTTTAAATTTATTTAATTTATAAAAATTACTAATTGTTTTATAAAAAGGTCTATTATTAGATAGATTATCTATTCCATTTTGTCCTATTAGTCCACTTTGTGCTTTATATGTAAAAAATTTATATTGTTTTAATAAATTAAAAGGTTTTAGTGATTTTATTTTTTTAGGATATGATAACAATGATGCTTTTTCAACATCTCCTCCAAATTTATTGATTTTAATTAAAAGTACATCTGTTTTAATAATAACAAATTGTTTGTTTTTTGAAAAATAATTTTTTTTATTTTTAATATAAATATTGTTAATAACATTATTATTGATAATATTTGATTTGAATTTATAATTGTAATTATAGTATTTAAAAAAAAATAAAAAAAAAAATAATATCGAAATTATAATAAAATATTTTTTAAAATTCATATTTATGTTCTCTGTAATTAATAATTATAATTATTTTTTATTTTCTTTTTTTAAAATGAATCCATATTTTATTCATTAATGTTTTAATATCATTATTTTTAAAAATAGATATTTTTTTTTTAATTATTAGTAATATATCTATATATTGTAAATAATTTTTATTGATTCTAAAATTTTCACGTATTAATCTTTTTATTTTATTTCTTTTGTATGACATTTTTATTTGTTTTTTTGATATTAAAAAGCCAATACGGGGGTAATTTAATTTATTATACTTACTTAATATTTTTATATAAATTGTATTATATATTTTAGGTTTTTTATGAACAGAATAAAAATTTTTTAATTTAATTAAACGAAATTTTTTATTAAAATTAAAATTATGCAAAATTATTTTCTATATTTATTTTCACAAGAAACCGTTAATTTTATTCTTTTTTTTAAACGACGACGTGATAATATTTTTCTACCTCCATTTGTAGACATTCTGGAACGAAAACCATGTCTACGATTTCTCTTTAATCTTGATGGTTGAAATGTTCTTTTCATTTATATTTACCAATATTTAAATTTAAAATATTAATATTATTAATATAATAAAATATTTAATATATTAAATCAAAAAAATTATATTTTTAATATATAATTTAATATTATTTAATATATTTTTTAAAATTATATTAATATTTTAAAATTAAAATAAAAATAATTTTATTATTATGAAATTTATTGTCGAACGTAATGTTCTATTAACACCTTTACAACAAGTAATTAAACCTTTAAATAATAAATCTAAACTACCTATATTAAATAATATATTATTGAAAGTGGAAAAAAATTATTTAATTTTAACAGGAACTGATTTGGATATAGAAATTTCTGTAAGTGTAAATTTAAAAAAAGTTTATATAATTGGATCTATTACTGTTCCAGCGTTAAAATTTTATGATATTTTTAAAAAGTTACCGAATAAATCTGAAATTAAAATTAAAAATAAAAAAGACTTATTAAAAATTAAATATAAAAATATTGTTTATTATCTTTCTACTATTCCTTCTGATAATTTTCCAATAATAAAATTTATAAAATCAAAAGTAGAATTACAGTTAAATCAATCAAATTTTAAAAAATTAATTGAATCAATTAATTTTTCAATGGCTAATCAAGATGTACGTTATTATTTAAATGGAATGTTATTTGAAATTAAAGATAATTATTTTAATATGGTTTCAACAGATGGTCATCGTCTATCTTTATCATCATATTTAATTAAAAAAAAAATACCTTTTAATTCTTCTATAATACCTAGAAAGGGAATAATAGTTTTATATAGATTATTAGATAATAACAATATTTTATTAAATATTAATATAGGAGAAAATCATATTCAAGTAAAAAGAGATAATTATACTTTTGTTTCAAAAAAAATAGATGGAAATTTTCCAGATTATAAATCAGTGATACCTAAAAACTATAATAAAAAAATAATAATAAATAATAAATTATTTCAACAAGCTTTATCACGTGCTTTAATTATATCTAACGAAAAATTTAATATAGTTAATTTTATATTTACAAACAATAAACTTATAATAAATACAAATAATTCATTACAAGAACAATCTGAAGAAATTATTGAAATAATATATAATGGTAACGATATACGAATTAGTTTTAATGTTAATTATATTCTAGATGTTCTCTATTCATTAAAATGTGAATTTATAAAAATATTTGTAATTGATGAAAAATCTTGTATTAAAATAGAAGATAATTTATCTTCTTTATTTTGTTATGTTATTATGCCTATCATTTTATGATTTTTAAAATAATATTTATATATTATATATTATTTTAAATTTATTAAAAATAAAATTTTTTAAAAATTAATATTAAATTTAATTAAGGAAATTTTTATGAATAAAGATTATACTTCATCTAATATTAAAATATTAAAAGGACTAGATGCTGTAAGAAAAAGACCTGGAATGTATATAGGTGATACTGATGACGGTAGTGGTTTTCACCATATGGTTTTTGAAATAGTTGATAATTCTATAGATGAATCTATTGTTGGTTATTGTAAAAAAATATTAGTAATTATTAATAATGATATGTCTGTTTCTGTATATGATGATGGAAGAGGTATTCCTACTGAAATACATGAAGATGAAAAAATTTCAGCTGCAGAAGTAATAATGACTATATTACATTCTGGAGGAAAATTTGATAATAAATCTTATAAATTATCTGGTGGTTTACATGGTGTAGGGATTTCTGTTGTAAATGCTTTATCAAAAAAATTAGAGTTAACAATAAAAAGAAAAGGAAATGTTTATAATCAGATTTATTATGAAGGAATTCCTAAAAATTCATTAAAATTAATAGGCAAAAGTAATATAACAGGTACAACAATTAGATTTTGGCCTAATTTAAAAATTTTTACAAGAAATATAAAATTTAAATATAAAATCTTATATAAAAGATTACGTGAATTATCTTTTTTAAATTCTGGATTATATATTAAATTAAAAGATAAGATAAATAATAAAAAAATAGTTTTTTGTTATCATGGAGGTATAAGATCTTTTATAGAAGATAAAAACAAAAAAAAAAAAATTATTAATAAAAAAATATTCTATTTTATTTCTAAAAAAAAAAATATTATAGTTGAAATAGCTGTTCAATGGAATAATTCTTTTAAAGAAAAAATAATATGTTTTACTAATAATATAGTACAAAATAATGGTGGAACACATTTATCTAGTTTTAAATCTGCAATTACTCGTACAATAAATTCTTATATAGAAAAAGAAATTAATAATAAAAAATATAAAATTAATGTAATTGGTGATGACACAAGGGAAGGTATTATTGCGATTATTTCTTTAAAAATGCATAATCCTAAGTTTTCTTCACAAACTAAAGATAAATTAATTTCTTCAGAAGTAAAATCTATTATAGAATCTTTGGTAATTGAATATTTAACTAAGTTTCTTATAGAAAATCCAAATGATGCAAAAAATATAATTAATAAAATTACAGATGCAGCAAAATTAAGAGAAGCTTCTAAAAAAATTAGAGATTTGACAAGAAAAAAAAATAATATAGATATAACATATCTACCAGGTAAATTATCTGATTGTCAAGAAAAAAACCCATTATTATCTGAAATATATCTAGTAGAAGGAGATTCTGCAGGAGGTTCAGCAAAACAAGGCAGAAATCGTAAAAATCAAGCCATTTTACCTTTAAAAGGTAAAATAATTAATGTTGAAAAATCAGGATTTGAAAAAATTATCTCTTCTAAAGAAATTTCTACAATAGTCGCAGCATTAGGTTGTGGAATAGGTGTTAATGAATATAATCCTGATAAATTAAGATATCATAAAATTATTATAATGACAGATGCAGATATTGATGGTTCTCATATTCGTACTCTTTTATTAGCTTTTTTTTATAGATATATGAAAGATATAATAGAAAGAGGTCATATTTTTATAGCTCAACCCCCTCTTTATAACGTCAAAGATGGCAAAAAAGAGATTTACATTAAAGATGAATATGAAATGGAAAAATATAGGATATCAATATCTATTAACGAATCATATTTATTATCTAATGATCTAAAATTAGAAACAAATAAATTTAAATTATTAGTTAATGAATATTTAAAAGTTATAAAAATAATTTATAAAATGAAAAAAAATTTTAATTTAAATTTAATAGAAAATTTGATTTACCAACCATGTTTAAATAATTTAAATATCAAAAACAAATCATACATTAAAATATGGAATAAAAATTTTTTAAAATCAATCAATAATAAAAAAAAACATATAAAATATAGTTTTAATATTAAAAAAAATAAAATAAATAAAATTTATGAATCATTTATTACTACTTTTAAGTATGGTAAATGTAATGTTTTTATAATTGATTATAATTTTATTATAAGTTATGAATATAAAAAAATAAAAGAATTATACAATAAAATAAGTAAATTTATTAAAAATAAATTTTATCTTAAAAAAAGAGATAAAAAAATAAAATTTAAAAATTTTAAAAGTTCATTAAAATGGTTAATACAATTAACAATGAAAAATATCAAAATTAAAAGATATAAAGGACTTGGAGAAATGAATCCAGATCAATTATGGAAAACGACTATGAATCCAAAAAATAGAAATATGTTAAAAATTAAAATTAAAAATATAATTTATGCTGATAATTTTTTTAAAATTCTTATGGGAAATGAAGTTAAACCTAGACGTTTATTTATTGAAAAAAATGCTTTAAATGTAATTAATATTGATATTTAATATATATAAAATATTTTTTTATAAAAATTTATTTTAATTTTTATTAAAATAATTAATTAGAGAAATTAAAAATGTTAGCTAGTAAATATTTATTATTTACTTTTAAAGAAATTAATAATAATATAGAACAATTTACTAATAAATTTATGATTAGATCAGGTATGATAAGAAAATTATCATCTGGAATTTATATATGGTTACCAACTGGATTAAGAGTTTTAAGAAAATTAGAAAATATTATTAGAAAAGAAATGAATAAAATTAATTCAATTGAAATTTTTTTACCTATGATACAACCTATTGATCTTTTCAAAAAAAGTGGTCGTTTTAAAAAATACCAAAAGGATTTATTTATCATTAAAGATAGAAGTCACAAGTTATTAACTTTAGGACCAACTCATGAAGAATTAATAACTAAAATTATTAGTAATAATAATTTTTCATATAAACAACTTCCAATAATTTTATATCAAATACAAACAAAATTTAGAGATGAAATGAGACCATATGGAGGAGTAATAAGATCTAGAGAATTTTTAATGAAAGATGCATATTCATTTCATTGTGATAAAAAATCTTTAAACAAAACATATAATAAAGTATATAATACATATATAAAAATTTTTAAAAAAATTGGATTAAATTTTATTATTGTTAAAGCATGCAATGGATCAATTGGAGGAAATAAATCACATGAATTTCAAGTATTATCTAAATATGGAAAAGATAAAATAGTGATTTCAAATAAATCTAAATATGCTGCAAATATAGAAATAGCAAAATATAAATTTTCAAAGTATAAATTTAATAAATTTAATAATATTAAATTAGTAGATACATCTAAAGTCAATAATAACAATGAATTAATAAAATACTTTGCAATTAAACATAAAAAAATAACTAAAACCTTTATAGTAAAAGCTAACAAAAAAATTTGTAAAAGTAATTATATAGCTTTAATATTACGTATTGATCATGATTTAAATATTTTTAAAATTGAACAATTACCACAAATTTATTATCCATTTACCTTAGCAAGTGATAAAGAAATTTATGATTTATTTAAAACTAATATGTTTTATTTAGGTCCTGTTAATATGAAATTACCTTTTATTGTAGATTATAGTGCATATATCATGGAAAATTTTATATCAGGTTCTAATATTAATAATAAACATTTTTTTAATATTAATTGGAAAAGAGATGTAAATGTAAATTTAATCAAAGATTTAAGAAACGTAGTAGATGGTGATATAAGTCCTGATGGTAAAGGTAAATTATCAATTAAAAATTGTATTGAAATAGGACATATATTTAAATTAGGAACTAAGTATTCAAAAATAATGAAATTAAATATTAAAGGAAGAAGTGGAAAAAATATTAAAATTTATATGGGATGCTATGGTATAGGAATAAGTAGATTAATATCATCATTAATTGAACAAAATAATATAAAAAACAAAATTATATGGCCTGAATGTTTAGCTCCATTTAATGTTGCAATATTACCTATTAATATGCATAAATCTTTTATTGTTAATAAAATATCAAATTATTTATATAATAAAATTAAAAAATTAGGTATTGATATAATTTTATATGACAAAAAAGAGAGTCCTGGAATTATGTTTGCTGATATTGAACTTATAGGTATTCCTAATATTATTATAATAAGTGAAAGAAATTTAAAAAATAATAAAATAGAATATAAAGATTTAATTAATGATAAAATTTATTTAATGAATATAAATAAAATTATTGAATATTTTAACAATAAATATTTTAAAAAATAAAAAATTTATATATTTTATTTATTATAACTTTAATTCATTATAAATATAATAAATTATATTTATAATGAATTAAAAAAAATGTAATAAAAAAATTTTTTATTAATAAAATAATAATTAAATTTTTTAAAAATATATTTTATTATATTATTTTATTAATTATTTAATAAGAATTATTTTTATAATAATAATGAATTTAAATTTTTAAGTTGGATTTAATTTACTAAAAATATCAAATATAAATATATATTGTTTTTTTTTAAAAATTTAAATTTTTATTTAAATAAATAAATTTATATATTTAATATATTTTGTTAAATATTTTGTTTAAATAGTATTATTTTTAATATAATCATTTCAAATCCAATTTTATAATTTGGTGCAAAATTTATTTCTTTACGTCCGTTTAAAAATATTTGATAATATAATTGAAGATTATAATTTGATATTTTAATAGAAAGTTGTTTTAACCGTAAATTAATTTTATTGTTTTTTTCTGTTTTTTTCATTAATTTATAAAATAAAATTTTATTTATTACAAATAATATATCAGCTATAAGATTATCCCAATTTATAACTATTTCTTGTAATTGATTTATTTTATTCATTAATGAAATTAAATCATTTTCTGATAAAAATTCAACAATTGAAATTGAATGATTTAATTCTAAAATACCTAACATTTTTTTAACTGATTTTAAACTAATTTTATTATTATCTATTGCAATTGCTTTTTCAACTAAATTCAATGCATCTCTTATACTACCATTTGCAAATTTAGATATAATTTTTAGTGCTGATAAGTCTGAAACAATTTTTTCTTTTTTTAAAATATTATATAAATGTATATAAATATTATTTAAATCAATAGATTTTAAATTAAAATGTAGACATCTTGAAATTACAGTAATTGGGATTTTATTAGGATCTGTAGTAATTAATAAAAATTTTATATATTTTGGAGGTTCTTCTAAAGTTTTTAAGATTGCATTAAAACTATATTTAGATAACATATGTACTTCATCAATAATATATATTTTAAAACGTCTTTTAGAAGGTGAATATTGTATACTATCTATTATTTCTCTCATATCTTCAATTTTTGTTTTTGATGCAGCATCAACTTCAATTACATCTATACAATTTCCTTTTGTGATTTCTGTACAAGAATTACAAATACCACATGTATTAAATTGTATTCCAACTTCACAATTTAAACTTTTAGCTAAAAGTCTAGCTGTTGTTGTTTTACCAATACCTCTAGTACCTGAAAATAAATAAGTATGATGAATTTTACCTAATTTTATACTATTAAAAATTGCTGAAATGATATGTTTTTGACCTATTAAATCTTTAAATTGATTTGGACGCCATTTTCTATAAAGTACTTTATACATTTTATTAAATTTATTTAAATTTAAAAAATAATATCTTAAAATAATTCTTATATAATGAATATATAAATATTTTTTAGTACCCAGGGCGGGACTTGAACCCGCATAACTATTTTTTAGTCGAGGGATTTTAAGTCCCTTGTGTATTCCTATTTCACCACCTGGGCTTATTTTTAATAGGCGCATCTCGGAATTGAACCGAGGTAAAACGGATTTGCAATCCGTTGCATGCCCACTCTGCCAAAGCGCCTGAATTTAAATATTTAATATTTTTAAATATTAAATATTTAATACAAAATTAAAATATTTTAAAATAATTTAATTATATCATTTATTTTATTTTTTGTAAATTTTTATTTATAAATTTATTTTATATATATTAATATTAAAATATTAAATTAATATATTTATATTGAATATATTTAATTATTAAAATAATTGTAAAAATATATTTATTTTAAATTTAAATTACTTTATTATGATTTTAAAATAAATATAAATTAATTTTATTTTAAAAATAATTTTATATAAATAAAATAAACAAAGTTAAATTAAAATTATGAAAAAAAAAATCATAAGACAAATAGTAATAGATACTGAAACCACTGGTATGAATAGAAAAGGAATTCATTACAAAAATCATAAAATAATAGAAATAGGAGCTGTAGAGATATTAAATAGAAATATTACTGGAAATTACTTTCATACTTATATAAAACCAGATAGAGATATAGAAACTGATGCATTTAATATACATGGAATTAGTAATGAATTTTTAAAAAATAAACCCAAATTTTCCGAAATAGCGTATAATTTTTTTAATTTTATTAAAGGTTGTGATATTATAATTCACAATGCGCCATTTGATATAGGTTTTATAAATTATGAATTTTCTATGATTAACATGAAGATTAAAAAAATAAATAATTATTGTAATATAATAGATAGTCTTTCAATTGCTAGAAAATTATTTCCGGGAAAAAGAAATAGTTTAGATGCACTATGCAATAGATATAACATGAATAATAAAAAACGGAATAAACATGGAGCATTGTTAGATGCCGAAATTCTTGCAGATATTTTTTTACTTATGACTGGAGGTCAAAAATCAATAAATTTTAATATATCAGAATATCAAAATAATAAAAATATAGAATATAACAATATATATAAAAATGTTAATAAAAAAAAAAAAATAATTTATGCTAGTAAAGATGAAATTCATAAACATGAATTAATATTAAATAATATATACAAAAAAAATAAAAAATGTTTATGGAAAAAAAAATAAAAAAATATTTATTTTAAAAATAAATTTTTTAAAAACATTAAATGGTTTTATTTTATGTATGAAAAATTAATAGTTAATGAACTTAATGAATCATTATTCATACTTAATAAGTTTATTAAAAATAATAATAACATTAAATTAATAGAACAAGCTGCTAAAATAGTCGTAAAAACATTCAAATCAGGATGTAAAATTATTTCTTGTGGTAATGGTGGATCTCATTGTGATTCTATGCATTTATCTGAAGAATTAATGGGTTTTTATCGTGAATATAGATGTGGTTACCCTTCTATTTCTATTTCTGATTCAAGTTATATATCTTGCGTAAGTAATGACTTAAATTATTCAAAAATATTTTCTAGATATATAGATACTATAGGAAAAAAAAATGATTTATTAATAGCATTAACTACATCTGGTAATTCAAAAAATATTATTAATGCTGTAAATTCTGCTAAAAAAAAAAATATGAAAGTTATAGTTTTTACTGGTAATAATGGATACAAAATTAAAAAAGATATTGATTTAGAAATATGTATTGAACATATTGGTTATGCTGATCGTATACAAGAAATGCATATTAAAATAATACATATAATTATATTTATTATTGAAAAAATAATTAAAACAAATAATTTAAAATAAATTTTTTTGTTTTAATTTTGTATTGAAAAATTAAATAAAATTTAAACAAAATTAAATAAAATTTAGAGAAAATTATGTTAATAATTAATGCTGAATTTCGTACAAACAAAGGTAAAAGTTTTAGTAGAAGATTAAGACATAAAAATAAAATACCTTCTGTAATTTATGGATCAAATAAAAAATCATATATTATTACAATAAATCAAAAATATTTATCTAGAAATAAAATTCAAAAATATTTAAATAAAAAAAATTTATTAATTAATATTAAAGGAAAAAAAATAAAAGTTAAAATACAAGAAATACAAAAACATTCTTTTAAACCAAAAATTATTCATATAGATTTTATCAGAAATTAAAATATTATTAACTAACTGAATATATATTTTTTTTTATATTTATCTATTAAAATGTAAATTTTCAAATTAGGTGAGGTGTCAGAGTGGATTAATGAGCACGCCTGGAAAGTGTGTATACATTATAAAATGTATCGAGGGTTCAAATCCCTCCCTCACCTAATTAATTAATATTTAAATTAATATTTAAAATATTTTTTTTAAATTTTAAAATTAATTTTTTAACACAATTATTAACCATTTTTGAAATTTCGTTTTTATTTAAAGTACGATTTAAATCTTGTAAAGTTAATCTGATAGAAAAACTTTTAAATCCATCTTTTATTTCTGGTCCTTCATAAATATCTAATAATGTAATATCAATAAGTTTATTTTTAAGATTTTTTTTACATTCAGATATTATATCTATATATTTTATTTTATTAAATACTATACATGATATATCTCTATAATAATATGGAAACATAGAAACAGAATTTATTTTAAATTTGTTCTTTTTGTACAATTTATTTAAAAAAATTTCAAAAACCAATGTTTTATAATTTAAATTAAAATATTTTAAAATATTAGGATTAACAAATCCGAAATATGCAATTTTTTTGTTTTTAAAATATACTTTGGAACTCTTACCTGGATGAAATAATTTATCATTACATTCTTTAAATGTAATATCAATTGATTGATTATTAATTTCAAAAATAGATTCAATATCTCCCTTAATATCATAAAAATCTGCATATTGATTTTTTTTGTCCCAATATTCATTGTAAATTGGTCCAATAATAATTCCAGAAATAAAAAATTTTTGTTTAATTTTATTTTTATATTTAACATCAGGTATAAAACATAAACCACTTTCAAATAATTTAATTCTTTTTTGTTGATGATGTATATTATAAATTGCAGTTTTTATCAGACCTGTTAATAAAGATATTCTCATAACAGACATATCTTTAGATAAAGGATTTAATATTTTTAAATAAGATTTATTAGGGAAAATAATATTTTGTTCTTTTTTATTTATAAAACTGTAATTTATTACTTCCTGATATCCTCTATTTAATAAAAAATTTTTAATTTTAGAAAATGAAATATATTTATTTTTATTAAATTTAATTGGATTTTTATTTATATAAGGGGTTTTCTTAATATTATCATAACCATATATTCTACATATTTCTTCAATTATATCTTCTTCTATTAAGATATCATTTCTCCATGTAGGTGAAATTATCGTCCATCCAAATTTATTTTTTTTTTTTTTAAACCCTAATCTTGTTAAAATATTATTTATATTAATATCAGGAATATAATTACCTATTATTTTGTTAATTTTTTTTCTTGAAATAAATATTTTTTTTTTTTTTGAAAAATAATTTTTATTTTTTTTACATAAAATACAACTTGGGGTTCCACCGCATACAATGGTTATTAAATAAGTTAATCTATTTAAAGCATATTTTTGTATTTTTGTATCAATTTCTCTTTCATATATATTATTATTTGTTTTATTAAAATTACAATATTTAATGTTATCTAATATTGATAATTTATTGTACAAAGCACATTCTAAAATTATATTTTTAGTATTTGATTTTATTTCATAATTGTAATTATTTATAATTCCTACTATCGATATTATTTTTTTGTTATCAGATACGACTAAAATCTTTTTAGATAAATTTATCTTAGTTCCATCTATCAACTTGATTTTTTCTTTATCAGATGCGTATCTAATTATAATTTTATTTTTTATTTTATCTAAATCAAATACATTGAAAGGTTGGCCAAATTCAATTTGTACATAGTTAATAATATTTTTAATACAATTTTCTAATTTTATATCACAATTTTTTAATCTTTCAATAATCCATTGAGGTGTTTTTGATTTTACATTAATGTTTTTTATTATTCTTAATAGATATTTAAAACATGAATTATTTTCTTTAATATTAAATTTTATTTTTAAATTTTTATTTAAAAAATTATTATTTAATATTTTTGGATATATAATTGGTATTTTATTTTTTGCTGAAATTTCTCTGGCTATACCAATTAAACTTAAACAATCTGATCTATTATGTGGAATAGATATATCAAATAAATTGTCATTAACATTAAAATAATTTTCTATTTTTTTAAATTTATTTATATAATTATTATTATTTATTCTTTTATTATTTATAAATTCAATTTTTATTTTTTTAAGACTAAAAATCTTATTTTCAGAAATATTACCAAATTTATCTAATAAATATTTTTTTTCAATATCAAAATTTGATATGTTTTTTTTATATAAAAAAATTTTCATTTTTTTTTTTAATTTTTTTTTTTTGCTAAAAATATTTAAAAATTTTTTTTTACCTATATCAATTTTTATTATATATATTTTTTTATTTATAGAATAAACTTTGAATTTTAATATTTTACCAATTATAAATTTTTTAAAATTAATTTTTTTTTTTTTACTACTATATACTTCAAAACCTAACATACTTATTTGTGCAGATAATTTACAACTGCTAATTTTTGGATTAACAAATTCTCTAAGCCATGATTCACTGACTTTCATTAATGTCTCTATTTTATTTAAATTGTTTTAAAAAACGAACATCATTTTCAAAAAATTTACGTAAATCTAAAATTCCATAACGTAAACTTGTTAATCTTTCTATTCCAATACCAAAAGCAAAACCAGAATATATTTTTGAATTAATATTTACATTATCAAGAATTTTAGGATGTATCATTCCACACCCTAAAACCTCTAACCAATTTCCATTTTTATCAAAAATATCTACTTCTGCTGAAGGTTCTGTGAATGGAAAATATGATGGACGAAAACGTATTTTTATTTTTTTATCAAAAAAATAATATAAAAATTCATTTAATAAATTTTTCAAATTTGCGAAACTTACATTAACATCAACTAGAAAACCTTCAGTTTGATGAAACATAGGTGTATGTTTTTTATCATAATCATTTCTATAAACTTTTCCTGAAGAAATTATACTTATTGGAGGTTTATTCAGTTTCATAGTTCTTATCTGTATAGAAGAAGTTTGAGTACGAAGTAAAAATGTTTTATTTAACCAAAAAGTATCTTTTTTTGATCTAGAAGGATGATTTTTTTTAATATTTAAGTAATCAAAATTATGGTAACAATCTTCTATTTCAGGTCCAAATTCTAATTTAAATCCTATTTTTATAAAGAATTTTTCTATTATTGAAATAGTTTTTGATATAGGATGGTAATTACAAATATTAATTTTTCTACCAGGAATAGAAATATCTAATTTTTTTTTATTTATTTCTTTGTTTATATTTTGAATTTCTAATGAATTTATCTTTAATTTTAATTTTTTTTTAAGATCTTTTTTTGCTGTATTTATTATAAATCCTTCGTTCTTTCTTAATTTTAAAGGTAAATTTAATATTTTTTTTATTTTTTTATTAAAATAACCTTTTCTTCCTAAATATTTGATTTTAATAAAATTTAATTTTTCTTTATTATTTGTTTTTTTAATAATATTTTTAAGATTATTTAATATATCTAATATATTTTTCATCTACTTAATTCCTTAAAATAAATTTTAATGTTTAAAAAATTATTTTTTATTAAATAGAGAAGCCTCAATATAAAATGAGGCTAAAAAATATAAATTATTTAAAATATTTTTTTGATTTCAAGACTAATTGTTTAAAAGAATTTTTATCTGAAATAGCAATATCAGATAATATTTTTCTATTGATTAAAATATTAAAATTTTTTAAACCATTAATAAAACGATTATAAGAAATTCCATTTTGACGTGCAGCTGCATTAATACGTAAAATCCATAATTTACGAAAATTTCTTTTTTTTTGTTTTCTATCTCTATAAGAATATTGACCTGATTTTATAATTGATTGAAAAGCTACACGATAAACACGCGATCTTGCTCCATAATAACCTTTTGCTTTTTTTAAAATTTTTTTGTGTCTTTTTCTAGCAGCAACGCTTCTTTTAATTCTAGACATTAAATTACTCCAAAAACTTATTTAAAATAATTTTAAAAATTGAATTTAGTAAGGTAAACATTTAATTATTGATTTTATATCTTTTTTAGATATTAGATATTTCTTTCTAAGGTGTCTTTTTCTTTTAGTTGTTTTTTTTGTTAAAATATGTCTAAGATTAGATCTTTTATGTTTAAATTTTCCAGATGATGTTTTTTTAAAACGTTTAGCAGCACTTTTTAGAGTTTTTATTTTTTTCATAAAATTCATTTTTTAATAAAAATTAATATAAATTTTTTTAATAAAAATTATTTTTTAAAATTATTTTTTAGGAGATAAAACCATTATAATTTGTTTACCTTCAGGTATTTTAGAAAAATATTCTAAAATAGATATTTCATTAAGGTCTTTTCTAATTTTATTTAATATTTTAATTCCAATTTTTTTATGAAATATTTCTCTACCTCTAAATCTAACAGTTATTTTAACTTTATTTCCATTTTTTAAAAATTTGGATAAATTTTTAATTTTTATATTGTAATCATTTTTATCTGTATTAGGACGAAATTTTATTTCTTTAATTTGTATTTTTTTTTGTTTTCTCTGTTTATTTTTATAATTTCGTTTTTTTTCGTAAATAAATTTACCATAATCTATAATTTTACAAACCGTAGGATTAGAATTTGAATTAATTTCTACTAAATCTACTCCAAGTATTTTAGCTTTTTTTAATGCTTTATTTATATCTACAATGCCAACATATTTTCCATCAAAATCAGTAAGTCTAACTTGTGATTCACATATTTCTTTATTTATACGGTTTTTACTTAATATTTTTATATTTTTACAGTTTTTTATTTTTTATTCCCCCATTTGATATAAATATCTATTTTCAATTTCTTTTTTAAGATTACGTATCATATTATTTATTTCTATTTGTTCTATTTGTTTTCCTTTACTTGTACGTAATGTAATTTTATTTGATTTCATTTCTTTATTACCGCATATTATCATATAAGGTATTTTTTTTGAAATATGATCTCTTATTTTATAACTTATTTTTTTGTTTCTTATATCTAATTTTGTTCGAATATTTAAATTTAATAATTTTTTATTTAATTTTTTTACATATAAAATTTGTTCTTGTGTTATATTCAAAATTACAACTTGAATTGGAGCTAACCATGTAGGATAATTACCTGCAAACTCTTCTGTTATTATACCAATAAATCTTTCTATTGAACCTAAAATAGCTCTGTGAATTATTACTGGTATTATTTTTTTGTTATTTTTATCAATATAAAAAGAACCTAAACGATTAGGTAAAGAAAAATCTATTTGGATAGTTCCACATTGCCAAAAACGATTTATACAATCAAGAAGTGTAAATTCTATTTTAGGTCCATAAAACGCACCTTCTCCTTTTTTAAATTCAAATTTAATGTTATTCTTTATTAAAGAATATATCAAATCTTCTTCTGCTTTTTTCCAATCTTCTTTTTTACCAATATATTTTTTTGGACGAGTAGATAATTTCACAAAAATTTTATTTTTACTAAAGCCAAATGTATTATAAATATCATATATCATTTTAATGCAATCATTAATTTCATTTTTTAATTGATCTATCGTGCAAAAAATATGAGCATCATCTTGTGTAAATCCTCTAACTCTCATTAGACCATATAAAGAACCAGATGGTTCATTTCTGTGACAATAACCAAATTCTGCAATTTTAATTGGAAAATCTTTATACGAATTTAATTTATTATTAAATAATTGTATATGACCTAAACAATTCATAGGTTTAATACAATAATTTCTATTTTCTGATGAAGTTGTAAAAATATATTTAGAATAATAATCCCAATGACCTGTTTTTTCCCATAATTTTTTATCTATCATTAATGGACTTCTAACTTCTTGATATTTATATTTTTTTAAATTAATTCTAATAAATGATTCTATTTCTTGAAAAATTATTAATCCGGAATTATGCCAAAAAACCATTCCTGGTGATTCTTCTTGAATATGATACAATTTTAAATTTTTTCCTATTTTTCTATGATCTCTTTCAATATATCCTTGTATTTTGTTTATCATTTTATCCTGAAGTATAATAAAATATTTATTTTAAAAAAAAAAAGCAAATATTTAAATTAAATAAATATATTAATATATAAATATTAATTAATTTAATTTAATATAAATAGTATTTAAATTTGATTACAAAAATAAAACCCCATTATTATTAAAAATTTAATGGGGTGATTATTTTATATTAATTTTAATATATTAAAATTAATTAAAAATGAAAATATTATATAGTTGTTACATTTATAGCTGAAGGACCTTTTTGACCATCTTGAATTTCAAATTCTACATTTTGTCCTTCTGTTAAAGTTTTAAATCCACTACCTTGAATAGCAGAAAAATGAACAAAAACATCTTTACTACCATCTGTTGGGGTAATAAAACCAAAACCTTTAGATTCGTTAAACCATTTCACTTGACCTTTTATCTTTGACATATTTTATTTCCTTTATAATTTTATTTAAATTTAAACAATAAATATTATATTAATTAACATGTTTTAGGAACCAAGATAAGAATCTGTAGAGAAGTGGTTATAAGAAATTTTTATTTTTTCTAAAAGTTTCTTTAATAAATTAATACTCATATACAAAATCGTACCTCATTTAAATTTAAGTTTTTATTACATACTTTTATAAAAATATCAAGTAATTTTTTAAAAAAAAATAATATTATTATATTAAATTAAGTTATAAGTTTTATATTAAAAATATTAAAAATTGAAAAATTATTATTTAATAATATAATATTTATTATTATTTTATTAAATTTAATATATTTAAATTTATTGTAATTTATAAGTAAAGAGTAATTTATGTTTAAAAAAATAGGTATTCTTACAAGTGGTGGTGATTCTCCTGGAATGAATGCAGCTATTAGAAGTATAGTTTATTATGGAATTTCTCAAAAATTGAAAATTTATGGAATATATGATGGTTATTTAGGTTTATTTAAATCAAAAATAATTAGACTTTATAAAAGTTCTGTTTTAGATATTATTAATAAAGGTGGTACATTTTTAGGATCAGCAAGATTTAACGAATTTAAAAAAAAAAATAATCGTTTAATTTCTATAAATAATTTAATAAATTTAGGTATAGATTATTTAGTAGTTATAGGTGGCAATGGATCTTACATAGGTGCAAAAAAGATAAATGAAATGGGTTTTTCATGTATATGTTTACCTGGAACAATTGACAATGATATTTATGGTACTGATTATACTATAGGTTATTTTACAGCATTAGAAACTATTGTAAGATCGATTGATAAATTACGTGATACATCTAAATCACATAATAGAATATCTATTGTAGAAGTTATGGGAAGATATTGTAGTGATTTAACTATATCAGCTACTATTGCGAGTGGATGTGAATTTTTAATTTTTAATAAATTAAACTTTAATCCAAAAGAAATAGTAATTAAAATTAAAAATTATATAAATAAAATAAAAAAACATGCGATATTAATTATAACTGAACATATTTGTAATATTTATGAATTAGAAAAATATATAGAAAAAGAAACAGGGATAGAAACAAGAGCAACTATTCTTGGTCATACACAAAGAGGAGGAAACCCTGTTGCTTATGATAGAATCTTAGCTTCAAAAATGGGAATTTATACTATTGAACTTATTTTAAATAGATATAAAAATTGTTGTATAGGAATAAGAAATAATAAAATTATTAATTATAATATTAAAGATGCAATAGAAAATTGTAAACAATCATTTAATTACAACATGTTAAAAACAGTAAACAAACTTTCATAAAGTTAAAAATATTTTATTTTTAACTTTATGAAAGTTTGTTTACTAAAAATTTATTTATATTTTTTTTTTAATTATAAATATTTTTTAAATTTATTAATTTGTTTTTTACTAATTTTATGAATTAAATTTTTTGAAAATGATTTGACTTTTATTTCATCTAATAACCAATATTGTTTTAAAAAAAATTTCGAATTTGACCAATAATTTTTTTTAATAGGTAAAATATTTTTTATATTTGAAGAAATTTTAGGAGCTATAGGATATAAAATACAACTATATACAAAAATTAGCCATAAACAATTTTTTAAAATATTTTTATATTTAATTAAATAAATATTATCTTTTAACCATGGTTTTTTTTTAGTAAAATATTCATTACCTAATTTCCACATTTTATTCATAATATAACCTGATTTTCTATATTCTAATTTATGCATAAAATAATCATATTTATAAATATATTTAATTATAATATTTATTAATTTATTATCTGGAATATAACCATAACTTAGAATACCATTATAATTTTTAATTATTATAGATGTTAATCTATTAACAAAATTTCCAAGACTATTTGATAAATTATTTATTATATTAGACATTAAACTAAAAGAAAAATCAGAATCACTAGATTCAGGAATCATACAAAAAAGCGTATATCTCCAATAATCTGAAGGAAAAAGATTAAGAGCTTTATCTGTAAATATTCCACGATGTAAACTTGTTGAGAATTTTTTTCCTTCATATGTTAACCAATTTAATCCTTTTATAATTTTAGGTAAAGTCCATTTTAATTGTGTAGCCATCATAATAGATGGTAAAAATATTGAATGAAAAAAAATATTGTCTTTTGCCATAAATTGTATTAAATCTACATTTTTATTATTTTTCCACCATGTTTTCCATATATTTTTTTTTTTTTTCTTGATTGACCATTCTTTAGTTAAACTTATGTATCCTAATATTGCATCAAACCATACATAAAAAACTTTATTTTCAAATCCTAATTTTGGTACTTTTATTCCCCATGTTAAATCTCTTGTTATACATTTTGGTTTAATTATTTTTTTTATCCAAGTTTCAGAAATTCCTTTTACTATTAAGGACCAATATTTTTTTTTTTTAATCCAACATTTTAATTTATTTTCTATTTTTTTAAAATTAAAAAATAAATGTTTACTATTTAATATTTTTAAAACACTGGAAGGGTTTATCACAGATCTAGGATTTATTAATTCATTAACATCAAAAATAGAGTTACAATTATCACATTGATCACCCCGTGAATTATTAAAATTACAATATGGACATTGTCCTTCGATATAACGATCAGGTAGAAATCTTTGATCTTTAACAGAATAAATTTGTTTAATATCTTTTGAAAATATAAATCCATTTTTATCTAAAATATTAAAAATATTTTTTACAAATTTATGATTAAATACAGAAGAAGTTCTACCAAAAAAATCAAAATTAATATTAAATTGTTTATATATATTTTTTTGTAAAGTGTAATATTTTTTACAAAATTTATTTATATTAATTTTTTTTTTCATTGCACCTATTTCAGCTGGAGTTCCATGTTCATCTGTTCCACAAATAAATAATACATTATATTTTTGTTGACGAAAGTATCTTGCACATATATCAGCAGGTAAAATTGATCCTATTAAATTACCTATATGTTTAATTCCATTAATATAAGGAAGGGAACTCGTAATTAATTTTTTTTTCATATTTTTATTTAGATGTAAAATATTTTAAAAAAAATTATTAAATTATAAATTTAAACATTATTTATTTTAATTTATTAAATTTTTAAATTTATTTATTAATATTTTATTATTAATAATATATACTAAATTATAAATTATATTAAAACAAGTACATGAATTTATAAATTAAAAATTAAGGAAAAAATATTGAATATTAATATGTTAATTTCTAAAAAAATTAAAAATGTTTTTTTATTTTTTGGATTAAAAAATATTTATTCAATAAATATTAATAAAACGAATATAGAAAAATTTGGTAATTACCAATTAAATTTTATTATATTTATTTCTAAAAAATTCGGAATTGATTCTATAATCTTAGCAAAAAAATTAATTTATTTTATAAAATTAAATGGAATAGTTGATAAAATTGATATTATATATCCAGGTTTTATGAATTTTTTTATAAATATAAAATTTATAAAAAATTTAATTTTAGATTACATTAAATCAAATAGAATTGGAATAAAAAAATTAAAATTTAAAAATATCGTAATAGATTATTCTTCTCCTAATATAGCAAAAGAAATGCATGTAGGTCATTTAAGATCTACCATTATCGGTGATGCCTATTATAGAATTATTTTATTTTTAGGTTTAAATGCTATAAAAGCAAACCATATAGGTGATTGGGGTGCACAATTTGGAATGTTAATTGCATATATAGTTAAAAAAAAAATTAAAAAATCTGAAATAAAAATTTCTTGTTTAGAAAATTATTATTGTTTAGCAAAAATTATTTATAAAAAAGATCCATATTTCTGTAAATTATCAAAAAAATATTTAGTAAAATTGCAAAATAGAGATCAATTTTGTATAAAATTATGGAAAAAAATACTTTTAAATAGTATTAAAAAAAATCAAATAATTTATGATAAATTAAATGTTACATTAAATTACAATGATATATATGGTGAAAGTTTTTATCATAATTTATTACCTAATATTATTAATGATTTAATTAAAAAAAAAATCGCTTTAAATAATAATGGTAATATTATAATTTTCCTTAATGAATTTAAAAATAAATACGGAAATAAAATGGGAGTTATTATTAAAAAAAAAGATGGATCTTATTTATATAGTGCTATTGATATTGCTTGTGCTAAATATAGATGTGAAATTTTAAAAGCTAATAAAATAATATACTTTGTTGACTCTCGTCAAAATCAATATTTACTTCAGATTTTTAAAATAGTTAAAAAAGCTGGATATGTACCTAAAAATGTTTATATGAAACATTATATGTTTGGAATGATATTAAATAAAAACGGAAAACCATTTAAAACAAGAGATGGTTCTAATATTAAATTAATTAAACTTTTAAATGAATCTATATTACGTGCAAAAATTATAATTAAAAATAAAAATCCTAATATTAAAACCAAAGAACTATATAAATTAGCTAAAATAGTTGGAATAGGATCAATAAAATATAATGATTTATCTAGAAACCGTGTTCATAATTATATATTTAATTGGAATAATATGTTAAATTTTAACGGTAATACTTATATATATATTCAATATGCATATGCTAGAATTTCTTCAATAATAGAACGTAATTGTAAAAATAAAAAAATATTAATATATAGTATTAATATAAAAAAAAAATATGAAATAAAATTAGCAAATAAATTAATTCAATTAGAAGAAATATTATTTTTGATTTATAAAAAAGCCACACCTAATATTTTATGTTCTTATCTATATGATGTTTCTGTAATCTTTTCTTCATTTTATGAAAAATATTCTATTATTAATTCTAAAAATTTCAAAACTATTAATAGTAGATTAAAATTAATTTTACTTACAAGAAAAACTTTAAAATTAGGACTAAATTTATTAGGAATAAAAATATCAAATAAAATGTAAATTAATAATTTATATATATCTAAAAAAAATATTATTTTATTTTTAGATTAATTAAAAACTTATTTTTAATATTATTTATTTTTTTAAAAATTAAAATTTTATTTATTTTTTAATTAAAATAATATTTATTATTCATATAAATTAATAATTCATTTAATAAATAAATCAAACAAAAGGAAAAAATATGTCATTAAAATCTAAAATTAAAGCTTGTGATTTAGTTATTTTTGGAACAAAAGGTGACTTATCTTTTCGTAAATTATTTCCATCATTATATAGATTAGAAAAATTAAATTTAATTCATCCAGAAACAAAAATAATAGGAGTAAGCCGTATAAATTGGGATATTAAATATTATTTAAAATCAGTTAAAAAATCATTAAAAATATTTATAGAAGAAGAAATTGATACAAAATTATGGAAAAAATTTAGTAAAAGATTAAAATTTTGTAAATTAGATATTAATAATATTAAATATTTTAAATTATTAAATAACAAATTAAATCAAAATAAAAGAATAACAATAAATTATTTTGCTATGCCACCAAAAACTTTTGGATCTATTTGTAAAGGATTAGGTCAAGCAAAATTAAATAATAAAAAAAGTTGTGTAGTGATAGAAAAACCCATAGGAACTGATTTATCTTCATATAAAATTATAAATAATCAAGTTTCAAAATATTTTAATAATAAACAAATCTATAGAATAGATCATTATTTATGTAAACAGGTGATAATAAATTTATTAGCTTTAAGATTTTCTAATTCTATATTTATTTCTAATTGGAATAATCGTTATATAGATCATGTACAAATTACAATTTCTGAAGAAATAGGAATAGAAAACCGTTGGAATTATTTTGATCAAGTTGGACAAATGCGAGATATGGTTCAAAGTCATATGTTACAAATATTAACTATAATAGCTATGTCACCCCCTACTAATTTAACTAATGATCTTATCAGAAATGAAAAAATAAAAATTTTACGTTCACTTAGACCTATTAATTATAGTAATATTACAGATACAACTGTTAGAGGACAATATACTTCTGGATTTATAAAAGGTAAAAAAGTACCTGGTTATATTAAAGAAAAAAATGCAAATAAAAATAGTTTTACAGAAACTTTTGTATCTATACGTGTAAATATAGATAATTTTATGTGGTCAGGGGTACCTTTTTATTTAAGAACAGGAAAAAGATTAAAAACAAAATATTCTGAAATTGTAATTTATTTTAAAAAACCCTCTATTTCTTTGTTTAAAGAACATTTTAAAAAACTAAATAATAATAAATTAACTATACGTATTCAACCTAATGAAGAGATAAATATTCAAATATTAAACAATATAACAGGATTGGATAATATATATAATTTATATTATAATGAATTTAATTATACATTAAATAAAAAAAAAAATAGATCTTATATAGAAAATGATTATGATCGTATATTTTTAGGATTAATGAAAGGAATGCAAAATTTTTTTGTAAGTAAAGAAGAAATAGAAGAATCATGGAAATGGATTGATTCTATAATAAAAGCTTGGAATTTAAAAAATGATAAACCTAAACCTTATAAAGCTGGAACATGGGGACCTATCTCATCTTTTAATATGATAAAAAAAGATCATAGGTTTTGGAATAAATATAAATAATCTATTCTAATTAGAATAGATTAAAAAATTCAAATATAAAATAAATAATATTAATTATTAATTAAAATAATTTATAAAAATTTATTGATTTATAAGAGTATATTTAAATGCGTACTTTATATTGTGGAGATGTAAATTTATCTAATGTTGGACAAAAAGTAACATTATGTGGTTGGGTTAATAAATTTCGTAATTTAGGATCATTAATTTTTATAGATCTTCGTGATATAGAAGGAATAATACAAATAATATTTGATAATAAAATGTTAAAAATTTTTAATTTAGCTGAAAATTTACGTAATGAATATTGTATTAAAATAAAAGGAATTGTTAGAAAAAAACCTGTTTCAAAATTTAATAATGAAATTACTCAAAAAAAAATAGAAGTATTAGCTATTAAATTAAAAATTCTTAATAAATCTAAACCATTTCCTATAGATTTTAATAAATATAATAGTGAAGATCAAAGAATGAAATTTAGATATCTTGATCTTAGAAGTAGTAATATGGCATATAGGATTAAAACTCGTTCTAAAATATCTCACTTAATTCGTAATTTTATGAATTCAAAAAACTTTATTGATATTGAAACACCAATGTTAACTAAATCTACAAATGAAGGATCAAGAGATTATCTTATTCCTAGTAGAATACATAAAAATAAATTTTATGCATTACCTCAGTCTCCACAACTATTTAAACAAATTTTAATGTTATCAGGATTTGATAAATATTATCAAATTGCTAAATGTTTTCGTGATGAAGATTTAAGATCAGATAGACAACCAGAATTTACACAAATAGATATTGAAGCATCTTTTATGAAATCATCAAAATTGCATTTAATAATAGAACAATTAATTAAAAAATTATGGAAAAATATATATGGAATAAATATAGGTAATTTTAAAAGAATTACTTATAAAGATTCTATTAATAAATTTGGTTCTGATAAACCAGATTTAAGAAATCCTATGAAATTAATTAATTTAACAAATTTGTTTAAGCAAAATAATATAAATTTTTTCAATAATGTTAATAAAAATAAAAATTTTATAATATCATCATTAAAAGTACCAGGGGGTATCAATTTAAGTATAAAAAAAATTAATGATTATAATAATGATATTAAAATATATAAAGTAAGTAATTTAATATGGATAAAAATAAAAAATAAAAATATTGGAATAAATGGTATAAAAATTTCAATTAAAAATTTTTTTGATATTAATATTATTAAAAAAATAATATCTAATACTAAAGCAAAAAATGATGATATAATTTTTATTGTTTCAGGTGATTTTATTAATGTTAATAATGCTTTAGGTTATTTACGTAATAAAATTGGATTTGATTTAAAAATAACAAATATTAATTCTTGGAAACCAGTATGGATTATAGATTTTCCAATGTTTTATTTAGGAAAAAATAGTAAGCTTAAATCTTTTCATCACCCATTTACTTCACCAAAGAATATAAATGATAAAAATATTATAAATGATCCTACCAAAGTCATATCAAATTCTTTTGATATAGTAATTAATGGATATGAAATAGGGAGCGGTTCAGTTCGTATTAATAATATAAATGTACAAAAAATTATTTTTAAAATTTTAGGTATTAATAAAATTGAACAAAAAAAAAAATATGGTTTTTTTCTTAATGCTTTAAAATATGGTGCACCACCTCATATAGGTATTGCATTAGGTTTAGATCGTTTGGTTATGCTGTTAACTGGAACAAATAATATTCGTGATGTTATTGCTTTTCCAAAAACTACTAATGCAGTAGATCTTATGATTAATGCTCCTAATTTTATAAATTAAATTACTTATAATAACTAAATATTAATATTTATAGTGATTTATTAAAAATAAATTTAAATTAATAAATAAAAATTTATAAGTGAATTATATGACAATAATATTAGGTATTGATCCAGGATATAGAATTACAGGATATGGTATTTTACGTGAATATAAAAAAAAATTAATTTATATAAAAAGTGGTTGTATTTTAACCAAATTAAATAATATCAGTGATAGATTGAAAATTATTTATTCAGAAATAACAAATATAATTAAAAAATTTAAACCTAAATTATTATCAATTGAAAAAGTTTATATTTGTAAGAATACAAATTCAATTATCAAACTTAGTCAAGCAAGGGGAGTTGCTATTATAGCAGCTATTAATTTAAATTTATTAATTTTTGAATATACATCTAGTAGGGTTAAAAAACTTGTAACAGGAATAGGATCATCAAATAAAAATGAAGTTAAAAAAAAAATTATTAAGTTATTTAAACTTAATGATAATATAAAAAATGATGAATCTGATGCATTGGCAATGGCTATAGCTCATTTTTATTCACAACATTATTTAATTTAAAAAAAATACAATAAAATTAATTATATGAAAATAAATATTTAAGATTATTTATTTATTATTTTTTTAATAATATTAATTATTTTTAATAATTATTTTAATTAAAAAAATTTGCATTTTATTTATAATTAAAGTATATTGTTCATATTAGACGCGGGGTGGAGCAGTTTGGTAGCTCGTCGGGCTCATAACCCGAAGGTCGTTGGTTCAAATCCAACTCCCGCAATAAAAAAAAATATTATATATAATATTTTTTTATTAAATATAAAATATGAGTTTTTATAAAAATAATTTATATCCAAAAGCCATATTTATTATGGGTCCCACTGCATCAGGAAAAACTAATTTAGCAATAAATTTAATAAAATATATACCATCTGAAATTATAAGTGTAGATTCAGCTTTAATTTATAAAGAAATGAATATAGGAACAAATAAACCTGATTTAAAAACTTTATTTGAACATAATCATTATTTAATTAATATTAAAGAACCATTTGAATCTTATTCTTCAATAAATTTTTGTTTAGATGCAATTAATAAAATGAAACAAATTACAAAATTAGGTAAAATACCTTTATTAGTCGGGGGTAGTATTCTTTACTTTAAAATGTTAATAGAAGGATTCCCTATATTACCATATCCTGATATAAAAATAAGATATTTAATTAAAAAAAAAAAACAAAAAATAGGCAATATCGGATTATATAATATTTTATATAAAATTGATAAAGATACAGCAAAAAAAATTCATTTTAATGATTTTAAAAGAATCTCAAGAGCGTTAGAAATTAATTTTATTACAAATAAAAAATTAAAATATTTAATTAATAAAAAATTTAATAAGTTAAAATATAAAATATATATTTTTTCTATTTTTCCTACAAATATTGAATTAATTTATAATAAAGTTTATACAAGATGTAATAACATGTTAAATAATGGATTTGAAGATGAAGTTAAACATCTAATAAACATTAAAAAAGTAAATCAAAAAATGGTTTCTATGAAATGTATTGGGTATAAACAAATGTATGAATATATTTTAGGAAAAATAAAATACGAAAATATGATAATAAACATAATAAGAGCAAATAAAAATTTTATAAAAAAACAAATCAATTGGATTAAAAAAATTAATAATATTAATTATATAAATGGAATAAATGTTCAAAATGATATTAAAAATATTTTAAATATAATTAATAAATAATTATTTTGTTTAATAAATAAATAAATTAAAAAAATATTTTAAAATAATATATTTATTTGAATTAATATTATTAATTATTTTAAAATTAATTAATTTTAATAAATTAAATTATATTAAATTGTTAAAATCATGTGTAAAATTATATATGGTATTAACACTATAAATGAAGTTTATAAAACAAACCCAAATATTTTAATATGTATCTATATTTTTAAAAAAAATAATAATTTTCGTTTAAATAAATTATTAAAAAAAATTTATAATAAAGGAATTAAAATAAAATTAAATAATAATAAATTTTATATAAATAAAATTAATAAAAAAAAACATCAAGGAATTTGTGCTCTAATTAAAAAAAAAAAAACAACAAATGAAAATGATTTATTAAATATTTTAAAAAAAAAAAAAAATATTTTAATATTAATTTTAGATGGTATAAAAGATCCACGTAATTTAGGTGCTTGTTTAAGATGTGCTGAAGCAGCAGGTGTAAATATTGTTATAATACCTAAAAATAGAACATCTTCTATTAATTCTACTGTTATAAAAGTTTCTAGTGGATCAATTTATAATTTAAAAATAATAAAAGTTATTAATATATCTAGAACATTAATTTTGTTAAAAAAACTAAAAGTTTTTATAATAGGATCTATTATTAATTCTGATAATAATATTTTTAAAGTTAAACTTTCAGGATCATTAGCTTTGGTTGTTGGTTCAGAAGATAAGGGATTGAGATATTTAACTAAAAAAAATTGTGATATACTTGTAAGTATACCGATGTTAGGGTCTATTTCTTCATTAAATGTTTCTGTTGCTACAGGAATTTGTCTTTTTGAAATAATTAGACAACGTATATTTAATATTAAATAAAATTTAATAATTTATTTTGAATTAAATATTTATTTTTAAAATATGGTATAAAAATGACAATAAAAATAGGTATAAATGGTTTTGGACGTATAGGTCGTGTTATATTTAGAGCAGCTCAAGAATTTAAACAAATTCAAATAGTTGGCATAAATGATATAATACCAATTGAACATATAGCATATATGTTGAAATTTGATTCAATACATGGAATTTTTAAAAAAAAAATAGAAATACAAAATGATAATTTAATTATTGATAATAATAAACAAATAAAATGTTTTCATGAAAAAGATCCTAGAAATATAAATTGGAAAAAAATTAATGTAGATGTTGTAGTTGAATCTACTGGATTTTTTTTAAATAAAGAATATGCTAACTATCATATAGAGTCAGGTGCTAAGAAAGTTGTTATAACCGGTCCATCAATAGATAATACTCCAATGTTTGTTATGGGTGTTAATAATAAAACATATAAAAATCAAAAAATAATATCCAATGCATCATGTACTACTAATTGTGTAGCACCTATAGCTAAAATAATAAATGATAATTTTGGAATAATTGAAGCATTTATGACAACAGTTCATTCTACTACATCAACACAAAAAACAGTTGATAGTGCATCAATAAAAGACTGGAGGGGCGGTAGAAGCGCTTCTTGCAATATTATACCTTCTTCTACAGGTGCAGCTATAGCAGTGGGTAAAATAATACCTGATCTTAATGGCAAAATAACTGGAATATCCTTTCGTGTTCCTACAATTAATGTTTCTGTTATTGATTTAACTATAAGATTAAGAAATCAAACTACATACAAAGAAATTTGTAATGTAATAAAAAAATCATCTCAAAAAGAATTAAAAGGAATACTGGGTTATACAGATGAAGAAGTTGTTTCAAGTGATTTTAATGGAAATAAATTAATTTCAATATTTGATTCTAAAGCAAGTTTGATGTTAAATAAAAATTTTGTTAAATTAGTGTCTTGGTATGATAACGAAACAGGTTATTCAAATAAAGTTTTAGAATTAATTTTATATATATCTAATTATAAATAAAAAAAAATAAATATTTTTTTAAATATCAGTCATTATTAAAAAATATTTTTTTTAATTTTGACTGATATTTAAATTCTAATTAATATTAAAAATTATTTATTATAAATAGAACTAATTTTATCATTAATAAAACAAATTTAATACACATAAAATTTAATTTCACCTTAAATATTAAAAATTATTTAAATTTATTTAAAAAATTTTAATTTAATAAAATAAATTATTATTAATTTTAAAAAAAAAATTATATTAATTTGGGTCGTACAGGATTTGAACCTGTGACCAATTGATTAAAAGTCAACTGCTCTACCAACTGAGCTAACGACCCAATTTAATTAGGTGATGATGGATTTGAACCATCGACCCCCTCCTTGTAAGGGAAGTGCTCTTCCATCTGAGCTAATCACCTTCATAATCTATTTTATAATTAAAGTACTTAAATAGTCAACTATTTTGAATAAAAAAAATTTTTTTATTAAAAAAATATTAAATTTATTTAAACAACTATAATTAAATTTAATTTTATGATAAAATTTATTTTTTATTTAAAATTATATCATTATTTTAAAAAAATTAATATTATATAAATAATATATTAATAAAAATAAATATTTGAACTAATTAAATTTAATTATAAAATTTTTAAAAATATGATAATTAAAACTCGTTTTGCACCTAGTCCTACTGGAAATCTACATATAGGTAGTATACGTACTGCTTTATTTTCATGGTTATTTGCTAGAAAAAAAAAAGGAAAATTTGTTTTTAGAATTGAAGATACAGATAATAAACGTTTAAAAAAAAATAGTATAAAATCAATAATAAATAGTATGAAATGGTTAAATATAAATTGGGACGAAGGTCCTTATTTTCAAACATTAAGATTAAAACGTTATCAATCGGTTATTAAAAATATGATCTTAAATGGAAAAGCATATAAATGCTATTGTTCAATAACAAGATTACAAAATTTAAGAAAAAAACAAATTTATTTAGGAAAAAAACCTAAATATGATGGTTTTTGTAAAAAAAACATTAATTATTTTGAAAATAAAAATTATGTTGTAAGATTTAAAAATCCTCAAAATGGATCTATAATTTTTCAAGATATTATTAGAGGTAATATAGAATTTAAAAATAAAGAACTTGATGATTTAATATTACAACGTGCTAATGGTTCATTTACATATAATTTTTGTGTCGTAATAGATGATTTAGATATGAATATAAGTCATATTATAAGAGGTGAAGATCATATTAATAATACACCTAGACAAATTAATATTTTAAAATCTATAAATGCAAAAATACCATTTTATGCTCATTTATCAATTATATTAAATAATAATGGCAAAAAACTTTCAAAAAGAGATAATTCTTTAAATATTTTAAAATTTAAAGATGAAGGATTTTTGCCAGAAGCTTTATTAAATAATATATTAAGACAGGGTTGGTCACATAAAAATAAAGAAATTTTCAATATAAATGAAATGCAAAAATTATTTAATTTAGATTGTATTAGTAAATCACCAAGTTATTTTAATATAAAAAAACTTATTTGGTTAAATAATTTTTATATTAAAAATTTACCTAATAAAAAAATTATAGATAATTTATTATTTTATTTTAAAAAAGAAAAAATAAATATAAATTCAGGTCCAAATATATCTAATATTGTAAATATGTTAAAAAATAATTGTAAAACTTTAAAAGAAATGGTAGATAAATGTCGTTATTTTTATGAAGATTTTAAATATTTTAACAAAGAAGATGCTATTAAATATTTAAATGTATTTAATTTAGAAATTTTAAATACAATTTTAAATAAAATTAACAAAATAGACAATTGGAATAAAATTAATATTAAAAATTCTATTTATGAAACATCTTATAAACTTGGAGTTAAATTTAATAAAATAAGCATGCCTCTTCGTGTAGCAATTACTGGTAGTAAATGTTCACCTGCAATTGATATTACATTGTATGAAATAGGTCAAATAAGATCTATAAATAGAATTAAAGTTGCTATCAATTATATTATTGAAAATAAGAAAATTCAATAATTATAATTAAATAAATATAATTTTATTTTATTTAAAAATAAATTTAAAAACTCAAAAAAAAGGATTTAGTATAAAAATGATATTAATATCAGATATTAATATAAAAGGAAAAAAAATTTTAATACGTTCTGATATGAATGTACCTATGAAAGATGGTAAAATAATTTCATATACTCGTATTATTAAATCATTAAAAACAATTAAATATGCAATTAAAAAAAAAGCTATTGTTATTATAGCATCTCATTTAGGAAGACCTAAAGAAGGCAAATATGATAAAAATTTATCTATGAAACCAATAGTAAAATTTTTAAAAAAAAATATTTCTTTACCAATTCGTTTAGTAAAAAATTACATTAATGGATTAGATATTTTACCAAATTATTTAACAGTTTTAGAAAATGTAAGATTTAATAAAGGTGAAAAAAACAACAATCAAGAACTTGCGCAAAAATATTCAAATCTTTGTGATATATTTGTCATGGATGCTTTTGCTTCTGCTCATAGATCAGAATCTTCCACAGTTGGAGTAGGAAATTTATCTAAAATATCTTGTTGTGGTTTTTTGTTTAAAAATGAAATTAAAAATTTAAGTAAAATTATTAACAATCCTTTACGTCCAATGATATCAATAATTGGTGGTTCAAAAATATCTACAAAATTGAATATATTAGAATCTTTATCTAAAATTTCAGATAAAATAATAGTTGGAGGTGGTATAGCAAATACTTTTTTAGCATCTAAAGGATTTAACATAGGTAAATCAATATATGAACATGATTTAATATATTCAGCAAAAAATATTTTGATAAGAAACAAAAATATATTATTACCTGTTGATGTTAAAGTAAGTAATCAATTTTCTGAATTATCTACTTCATTAACAAAATCAATTAATGATATTACAAATGATGAACAAATATTAGATATAGGTAATTTATCAATTAATAATATTTTAAATAATTTAAAACAATCTAAAACAATATTATGGAACGGTCCTTTAGGAGTATTTGAATTTTGTAATTTTAGACAGGGAACACAATCAATAGCTAATTTTATATCAAAAAATAATGTATTTTCTGTAGCAGGTGGTGGTGATACAATTGCAGCAATTGAACTTTTTGGTATTTATGATAAAGTATCATATATATCTACAGGAGGAGGTTCTTTTTTAAGATTTATAGAAGGTAAAAAATTACCAGTTATTTCAATGCTAGAAAAATATTCAAAATAATTTTTATAAAAAAAAATTATATTTAAATAATTAATTTAATAATATTTAAAAAATTTAATTAATAAAATAAATTTCAAGATTTTATAAAAAGGAATTAATTATTATGTCTAAAATTTTAGACTTTGTAAAACCAGGAGTAGTGACTGGTAATGATGTTCAGAAAATTTATAATTATGCTAAAAAAAATATTTTTGCTATTCCTGCCGTAAATTGTATCAGTACTGATTCAATAAATGCTGCTTTAGAAACAGCTGCTAAAGTACGATCTCCTATAATAATTCAATTTTCCAATAGTGGTTCAAAATTTATATTAGGTAATGGTATTAATAAAAATAATAAAAATCAAAATAATGCTGTAATAGGAGCAGTATGTGGTGCTCTTTATGTTCATCAAGTTTCATCTTATTATGGAATCCCTGTGATATTAAATACAGATCATTGTTGTAAAAATTTACTTCCTTGGATTGATGGAATGTTAGAATATGGAGAAAAATATTATTCTATTACTGGTAAATCTTTATTTTCTTCACATATGATAGATTTATCTATGAATACTATAGAAAATAATGTTAATTTAAGCTCTAAATATTTTAGTAGAATGTCTAAAATTGATATGACTTTAGAAATTGAATTAGGTTGCACAGGAGGAGAAGAAGATGGAATAGACAATAGTAATATTGATAATTCTTTTTTATATACTAATCCTGAAGATATATCATATGTTTATAAAAATCTTATCAAAATAAGTCCAAGATTTATTATTGCAGCTGCTTTTGGTAATGTTCATGGTGTATATAAATATGGTAATGTTAAATTAAAACCTATTATACTTTATAACGCACAGAAATATATTTCCGAGAAATTTAATTTACCCTTAAATACATTAAATTTAGTATTTCATGGTGGGTCTGGTTCTAATAAAGAAGAAATAAAACAATCTATAAAATATGGTGTTGTAAAAATAAATATCGATACTGATATTCAATGGTCAACATGGAAAGGTATTTTAAAATATTATAAAAAAAATAAAGATTATTTAAAAACACAATTAGGAAATAAAAAAGGTTTATTTATTCCAAATAAAAAATACTATGATCCTAGATCATGGATACGTTATAGTCAAATTTCTATTAAAAAACGTTTAGAATTATATTTCAAATTATTTAATGCTGTTAATGTTTTGTAATAATTAAAAATATTAATTTTTTTTTTATTTTATTTTCTTTTCATTATAAATTACGTGTTTTTTTAAAATTGGATCATATTTTTTTATTGATAATTTTTTTAATAAATTTTTTTTATTTTTAGTAGTAGTATAAAAATGTTTTGTTCCTGATGAAGATAAAAGTTTAATTATTTTGATTTTTTTTTTAGACATTAATTACTTTCCTTTTTATTTAGTTTTTTTTGTTTAATTTAATTTTATTTAAAACTTTTTCAATACCTTTTTTATTTATAATACGAATACCTTTAGAAGATACACGAATAGATATAAATTTTTTTTTACTGTTTAACCAAAAACGATGATAATTAATATTAGTTAAAAATTTTCTTTTAGTTTTATTCATTGAATGTGATTTATTATTTCCACTAATTGTTTTTTTTCCTGTTACTTTACATATTCTTGACATAATTTTCATCCTTTAATTTTAATTTAAATTAAATTTATTTAATATTTTTTAAAAAATTAATAAAATTAAAAATTAATTTAAATTATATTAAAAATTATTTATAAAATATAACATTTTTTAATTAAAAATTAAATAACTTTTTAAAAATTATTAAAATAAATATATTTATTAATAATTATATTTGGTGAAAAATGGTTAAAAAATATTTAATAATTTATTCAATTAATCCTTTTATATTTAAATTAGGAAAATTATATTTTAGATGGTATGGTTTTATGTATATAATAGGATTCATTTGTGCTTCGATTTTATCAAAAAAAAAAAAATATAATATAAAAATAATGTTTATTTATAAAAAAAAAATAGAAAATTTAATTTATTATATTTTTTTAGGTATTTTTATAGGAGGAAGAATAGGTTATGTTTTACTATATAAAACAATAAATTTTTTAAATAATCCATCTTATATATTTAAAATATGGTATGGTGGTATGTCATTTCATGGTGGTTTAATAGGAGTATTATTCACAATAAAGTTGTTTTTAATTAAAAATAGAAATATAAATTTTTATAAAATTACTGATTTTATTTCTACTATAATTCCATTATGTATTGGAATTGGCAGATTAGGTAATTTTATAAATGGCGAATTATATGGAATTGTTTCTATTAATTTGCCTATAATAGTTTTATTTCAAAATTCATTAAAAGATGATTTTAAATTTATTTCAAAATATCCTAAATTTAAATTAATATTTAATAAATATGGAAGATTACCTCGACATCCTTCTCAAATTTATGAATCTCTTTTAGAAGGTTTAATGTTATTTATTATAATGAATTTTTTTATTAAAAAAAAAAGACCAGTAGGAAGTATATCTGGTTTATTTCTTATATTATATGGATCATTTAGGTTTTTATTAGAATATTTAAGACAATATGATGATACATTAATCTTATTAAATTATTTTACTATAGGACAAATATTATCAATACCTATGATATTATTAGGTTTTTATTTGATTAATAATTCATACAAAAAAAATATTTAATTAAATTAAATATTTTATTGTTATAAAATTTTATTTTATTTTTAATACAGTATTTATTAAATTAAAATATTTAAATATGAATTAAATAAATTAAAAATCAATTGGAGATAATTAATGTTAAATAATATTAAAAAAGAAATTTTAGAAAGTAAAAATTTTAAAAAAAAAAATGAAGATAAAAATATAAAATTAGAAAATAAAAAAAATCAAATTAAATCACTAAATGAAAAAAAAAAATATATTGAAAAATTAGAAACATCTTTAAAAGAGGTAAAAGAAATATCAAATAACAATTTTATACGATATAGAGCTGAAATAGAAAATTTAATAAAAAGAAATGAAAAAGATATAGAAAAATCAAATAAATTTGCTATTGAAAAATTTGCTATTGAATTATTACCAGTGATTGACAGTTTAGAAAAAACTATAGATATGTTTGATAAAAAAAATTTAGAACTAAAATCTATTTTAGAAGGTTTAAATTTAACATTGAAATTTTTATTAAATACTTTCAATAAATTTGGAATTAATGTGATAAATAATATAAATGTAATATTTGATCCTAATATTCATCAAGCAATGAATTTAATAACATCAGAAAAATTTAAATCTAATCATGTTATTAATATAATACAAAAAGGATATATACTGAACGGAAGATTAATTCGACCCGCAATGGTAAGTGTATCAAAATAAATTTTTTTAAAAAAAATTTATTATAATCGCTATGATAAATAGCGATTATAATAAATTTTTTTTAAAAAAATTTATTATAAAATTAAAAATAATAAATTAAAAATTTAAATCATTATTGAATTTCAATTAATAGGTGTTTTTATAATTTTTTTTAAAATAAAATTAGTTTTAGAAAAATGTTTACAACCTAAAAATCCATAATGATATGATAATGGACTTGGATGATAAGTTTTTAAAATAAAATGTTTATTAGAATTTATAAATTTAATTTTTTTTTGAGCATAATTACCCCATAATAAAAAAATTACTTCTTTTAAGTGATCGTTGATTATTTGAATAACTAAATCTGTAAATTTTTCCCAACCTATATTTGCATGTGAATTTGGTTTTTTATGTTCAACTGTTAAAATAGAATTTAATAAAAATACACCTTGATCTGACCAGCTTTTCAAAAATCCATGTTTAGGTATAACAAAATTACTAATATCGTTATTTAATTCTTTATAAATATTTTTTCATGAAGGAGGTATTTTGATACCTTTATTAACAGAAAAAGCTAAACCATTAGCTTGATTAAAATCACAATATGGATCCTGTCCTATTATAACTACTTTTATATTTTTAAATTTAGTAAATTTAAAAACATTAAATACTTCATTTGAATTTGGATGTATTATTTTACCATATGATCTTTTTTTATTAATAAAATCAATCATTTTTTTAAAAAAAATCATTTTTTTAACATCAAATAAAACATCAGACCATGTATTCATTTATAAATATATTTAGTATGTAATTTTTTAATTTTTAGTTTAATTATTGTATTGATGTATTTAAAAATATTTCAATATAAATTTAAAAATGTTATTAATTTTATAAAAATTTTATTTTTAATATGTTACAAATTTTTAATATATATTAATTTTTAAATTAATATAAAAAATTAATTTTAATTGACTTATATATTAATTATTAATAATAATTAAAAAATTAGTAAAAAAAATATATTTAAAATAATAATAAAATAATTTTATTTATTTTCAAAAATCTTTAATATATTAAATTAATTAAATCAAAAAAAAATAAAAAAATTAATTTATATATTAATTAAGGATATATGTTTTATGATAGAATCAAATAAAAATGAAAAAAATATATTGATAGAAGAAGAACTTAAGAAATCTTATTTAGATTATGCTATGTCTGTGATTATTGGAAGAGCTTTACCAGATGTAAGAGATGGTTTAAAACCTGTACATAGAAGAATTTTATTTGCAATGTATATTTTAAAAAATTTTTTTAATAAAAATTATAAAAAATCTGCCAGAATAGTAGGTGATGTTATAGGAAAATATCATCCACATGGAGATTCAGCTGTATATGATACTATAGTACGAATGGCTCAATCTTTTTCATTAAGATATAAATTAATAAAAGGACAAGGTAATTTTGGTTCTATTGATGGTGATTCTGCAGCAGCTATGAGATATACAGAAATAAAAATGTCAAAAATATCACATGAATTAATGTCTGATATAGAAAAGAATACAATTGATTATTATCTAAATTATGACGGAACACATAAAATTCCAACTATTTTACCCTCAAAAATTCCAAATTTATTAATAAATGGATCATCTGGAATAGCTGTTGGAATGGCTACTAATATACCATCTCATAATATATCAGAAATTATTGATGGTTGTTTAGCATATATTAAAAATGAAAATATAACCTTAAATGAATTAATGAAATATATACCAGGACCTGATTTTCCTACTTATGCTATTATAAAAGGAACAGAAGGTATAAAAAAAGCTTATAAAACCGGATATGGAAAAATATATATAAAATCAAGAGCAAAAATAAAAAAATATGGAAAACATGGACGTGAATGTATCATTATAAATGAAATACCTTATCAAGTAAATAAATCTAAATTGATAAAACAAATATCAAATTTAATAAAATATAAGAAAATTGAAGGAATAAGTAATATAAGGGATGAATCAGATAAAGATGGTATGAGAATAGTAATAGAGATTAAAAAATATAGCATAACTTCTATTATTCTTAAAAAACTATTTTTAAATACCCAATTACAAATATCTTTTGGAATAAATATGGTAGCTCTTTGTAATGGTCAACCTAAATTACTTTCATTAAAAAAAATTATATATTATTTTATTAAACATAGAAAAGAAATAATTATAAGAAAAACAATTTTTAAATTAAAAAAATTAAAAGAAAGATATAAAATCATAGAAGGTTTATATATAGCTATTAATAATATAGATTATATTATAAATTTAATTTTAAAATCTAAAACACCAAAAAAAGCAAAAATTAGATTATTATCTAAATCATGGAATTTTAATAAAAAATTTATTTTATTAAAAAAATGTAAAAATAATATATTTTATAAAAAAATAAAAAAAGAAAAAACAAAAATTCAAAATAATACTTATTATTTAAATAATAATCAAGCAAAAGCTATTTTAAATCTTAAATTACAAAATATTACTTGTATTGAAAAAAATAATATTAAAAAAGAATATATTATTATTTTTGATAAAATAAAAAAATATAAAAATATATTAAATAACAACAATGAATTAATTAAAATAATAAAATCAGAATTAATAGAAATAAAAGAAAAATATCAAGATAAAAGAAAAACAGAAATTTTAAATAATATTAAACATAATGATAAAAAAAATATATTAAATAGTAAAAACATTATTATAACTCTTTCATACAATGGATATATTAAATATAATCAAATTTCAGAATATGAATCTCAGCATAGAGGAGGAAAAGGAAAATCTATATCTAAAATAGAAGAAGAAGATTTTATAAAAATAATACAAATTGCAAATACATATGATACAATTCTTCTTTTTTCTAACTTTGGAAAAATATATTGGTGTAAAGTAGAACAAATAAAAAAATATGATAATAAAAGCAAGGGTATAAATATATTAAATATTATTTCTTTATCTGATAGAGAAATAATAACATTTATTTTTCCAATAAATAAATATATTAAAAAAAAATTTATTATAATTTCAACTGAAAAAGGAATAGTAAAAAAAACTTCAATAATAAATTTTTTTAGAAAACGTAAAAAAGGTATAAGAGCTATAAAATTAAAAAAAAATGATAATATAATAGATATAAATATTACAAATGGTAATAATGATATTATGTTATTTTCATCATATGGAAAGGTAGTTAAATTTAATGAAAAAGAAGTAAGAAATATGAATAGAAATTCTTCAGGTGTGAAAGGTATTAATATGGTTGAAGGAGATATGTTAATATCTATGGTTATACAAAAAGAAACTAAAAGCACTATATTAACCATAACAAAAAACGGATATGGAAAACGTACTTATATATCAGAATATCCTTCTAAATCTAGAGCAAAATGTGGAATTATATCAATAAATTTAAAAAAAAGAAATGTAAGAGTTGTTGGATCTATTCAAGTTGAAGATTCAGATAAAGTTTGTATTATAACAAATAGAGGTATGTTAGTTATTATCAATGTAAATGAAATAAATATTGTTAAAAGAAATACACAAGGTGTTATTTTAATTAAAACAGAAAAAAATGAACAAGTTATTGGTATTAAAAAATTACCTAAAGATTTTTAATAAATTAAATTTAATATTTTAAAATATATTTAGTTGAAAATGAAAAAAGGTAATATTTCATCTTTTCTTAAAGTTAAAATTTCACATCCTTCTTTATTTATAACAATTGTATGTTCATATTGTGCAGAGATTTTACTATCTTTCGTTTTAACTGTCCATCCATCTTTCATTAAATTAACTTTATTACTTCCTAAATTTATCATTGGTTCAATTGTAAACACCATGCCATCTTTTAAATAAATATTCCCTTCATTAGAATCAAAATGTAATATTTGAGGATATTCATGAAAATAATTTCCTATACCATGACCACAATATTCACGTACTACTGAAAAATTTTTTGATTCAACAAAATTTTGTATTTTTTTTCCTATTTCTTTAATTTTTATTCCAGGTCTGATAATTAGTATTGCAAGATAAAGACTATCTCTTGCTATTTTACATAATTTTTTTGTAATTTTAGATGGTTCTCCAACAAAAAACATTTTAGATGTGTCTCCATAAAATCCATTTTTAAAAATAGCAACATCTATATTTAAAATATCACCATTTTTAAGAATTTGATTATAACTAGGTATTCCATGACATACAACTTCATTTACAGAAATACAAACAGATTTAGGAAAACCATTATATCCTAAAGATGCAGATTTTACATTTAAATTTTTAGTTATATATTGATAACATAAATAATCAATTTCTCCTGTACTTATACCAGGTTTAATATAAGGTTCTATTATTTCTAATACTTTAGCTGACATTCTTCCAGCAATTCTTAAATTATTTATTTTATTTAAATTTTTAATATGAATACTCATTTATCTAACCTATATTAGGTATATTAAATTTTTTAATTTATTAAATAAATAATAACATATATATGTTTTAAAAACATATATATGTTATTATTTATTTAATAAATTAAAAAAACAAATAAAAGAGAGTGTACTATGTCTAATATTTCAATTCATGAAATGATAAATGCAGGAGTTCATTTTGGACATCAAACTCGTTATTGGAATCCAAAAATGAAACCTTTTATATTTGGTGCTCGTAATAAAATTCATATAATAAATTTAGAAAAAACTATATTAATGTTTAATAAAGCTTTATCAGAAATTAATATTTTGTCATCTAAAAAAAAAAAAATATTATTAATAGGTACAAAAAAAGCAGCTAGAATTGCAATTAAAGATACAGCAATTAGATGTGGTCAATTTTTTGTTAATCATAGATGGTTAGGAGGCATGTTAACAAATTGGAAAACTGTTCGTAATTCAATTAAAAATTTAAAAAATTTAGAAAATCAATTAACCGATGGTACTTTTAAAAGCTTATCAAAAAAAGAAATTCTCATAAGAACTAGAAAATTAAATAAATTAGAAAATAGTTTAGGGGGTATAAAAGATATGAATGGCCTTCCTGATGCTATTTTTGTTATAGATGCAAAACATGAAAGTATTGCTATTAAAGAAGCTATAAATATTAATATTCCAATATTTGCTATTGTAGATACTAACTCTAATCCTGAAGGTATTGATTTTATTATTCCTGGTAATGATGATTCTAAACGTGCAATAAATCTTTATTTAATTGCATTATCTAATGCTATGCAAAATATTGAAGATAAAAATTAATATATAATATATATATTTAATTTAAAAATTAATAACTATTTTTTTAAAAAATAATTTTTAATTTTAAAAAATGTAATTTATATAAAAAATATTTAATTTCAATTATAGTTAATAGGAAAATAAATATGAATAATATTAACATTGATGATATAAAAAAATTACGTAAATTAACTGGTATTGGTATTTTAGAATGTAAAAAATCTCTAATTAAATCAAAAGGAAATATAAAATTAGCTATTGATATTATTCGTAAATATGGAACAAAAATATCTATTTTAAAAACGAATAATACAATTTCAAATGGTATTATTTTAATTCAAAAATCTGAAAAAAAAAAAATTATAATTATGTTAGAAATAAAATGTGAAACAGATTTTGTGTCAAAAAATATTAAATTCAAATTATTTGGAAAAAAAATTTTAAATTATATTTTAAATAAAAATATATATGATATTAACTTAATAAATATTAAATTTAAATCAAAACTTGAATATTTAGTATCTAAAATATGTGAAAATATAAAAATAACCAGATTAAGTTATTTAAAAGGGGAAAATTTAGGATTTTATTTACATAGATCACGTATTGGTGTTATTATATCATCAATAAAATGTAAAGAAAGTATTTTAAATAAAATAGCTATGCATATAGCAGCATATAAACCAAAATATATAAATACAATAGACATATCAAATAATTTATTAAATCATGAAAAAAATATACAAATGGAAATTGCAATTAATTCTGGAAAAACATATAAAATATCGAAAAAAATAGTTGTAGGAAGAATGGATAAATTTATACAAGAAATTACATTAAATAATCAAGAATTTATTATAGACAATAAAAAAACAATAAATCAAATTTTATCATTAAATAAAACTAAAATAAATAATTTTATTTTATTTGAGATATAATTAAATATATTATTTTTTCATTAAATAATTACAATTTATTAATTTTTAAACAAGGTGATATTTATGATTAATGAGATTAATAATATAAATATTAAAATGAATAAATGTATTACATCATTAAAAATTAAATTAAATGAAATCAGAACAAGTAAAGCGTCTCCTGATTTTTTAAAAAAAATTAAAATAAAATGTTACAATAATATATATACTTTAGATAAATTATCTAATATTAATACTGAAAGTTATAATTCTCTTTCCATTAATGTATTTGATATTAAATTATTAAATTTAATAAAAAAAACTATTTTATCTTCAAATTTAGGTTTAAATCCAATTTTATTCAATAATACAATTAAAGTTCATCTACCTCAAATTAATGAAAATAGAAGAAAAGAACTAGTAAAGTTAGTAAAAAAATATTCAGAAATGAGTAAAATTACAATAAGAAATATAAGAAGATATTATATATTAAAAATTAAACTTTTACTTAAAAAAAAGTTAATTTGTAAAGATGATAATGATAAATTACAAAAAGAAATACAGAAAATTACAGATTTTTATATTAAAAAAATTAAAATTTTGTTTTTAAATAAAGAAAATTCACTATTAAAAATTATATAAAAATATTTTAAAAAAAATAAAAATTAATTTATTTTAAAAAATTTAATTTTTTAAAATATAATATTAATTAATTAATAATTAAAAATGGATTTTATTTATGTCAGAGCCTAAATTTGTTCATTTAAGAGTACATAGTGATCATTCAATGATAGATGGAATTATTAAAATAAATAATTTAATAAAAACAGTAGTTAATTTTAAAATGCCATCAATTGCTATTACAGATTTTTCTAATTTATGTGGTTTAATTAAATTTTATATAAAATCTTATAACTCAGGTATAAAACCAATTATTGGATCTGATGTTTTGATATATAATAATATTATAGAAAATGAAACATCAGAACTAACTATTTTGGCATTAAATAATAAGGGTTATAAAAATTTAATATCTATGATTTCTGATTCATATAAAAATGGGTATAATATTAACGGTCCTGTAATAAATCAAGAATTACTTATTAAGTATAATGAAGGTTTAATATTAATCTCAGGTGCTAAAAATGGTGATCTTGGAAAATGTTTAATTAGAAATAATTTAATAAAAATAAAAAAATGTTTATTATTTTATAATAAATATTTTAAAAATAGATATTATATAGAACTTATAAGAACTAAGAGAAATAATGAAGAATATTATATATCTTTAGCTTTAAATTTATCTAAAATTTATGGAATTCCATTAGTAGCTACAAATGATGTTCGTTTTATTAAATCATCAGATTTTGAAGCACATAAAATAAGGGTTGCTATTAATAAGGGTATTACAATCAAAGAATATGAAGTTTTAAATAATTATAGCTCTGAACAATATTTAAAAAAAGAAAAAGAAATGTTAAAATTATTTAACGATATTCCAGAATCTTTAATTAATTCTGTAGAAATTGCCAAAAAATGTAATGTTACAATCACGTTAGATAAATATTATCTACCAGTTTTTAAAACAAATAATATTTCTAATGAAGAGTATCTTAATTTATGTGCTAAAAATGGTTTAAAAAAAAGATTAAAATCTATTTTTGATAAAAAAGAAATTAGATTTAAACAAAAAATAATTTATAAACAAAGATTAAAATCAGAATTAAAAATAATAAATAAAATGAAATTTTCAAGTTATTTTCTTATTGTTATGGAATTTATAAAATGGGCAAAAAATAACAATATACCAGTAGGACCTGGTAGAGGATCAGGTGCGGGATCTCTTGTAGCTTATTCTTTAAATATAACTGATATCAATCCTATAAGTTTTGGTTTATTATTTGAAAGATTTTTGAATCCAGAAAGGATATCTATGCCTGATTTTGATATAGATTTTTGTATGGAAAAACGTGATAAAGTTATAGATCATGTATTATTTAAATATGGAAAACAACATGTTTCACAAATTATAACTTTTGGAACTATGACTGCTAAAGCAGTTATAAAAGATGTAGGTAGAGTACTAGGTCATTCATATAACTTTGTAAATAAAATTTCTAAATTAATTCCAAATGATTATGGAATAAATATTGAAAAATCATTAATTAAATCATCTAAATTAAAATTATTATATAATAATAATGAAGAAATTAAAATATTAATAAATATGGCAAAAAAATTAGAAGGAACAATACGTAATTTTGGAAAACATGCTGGAGGGTTAATTATTTCTCCATCAAAAATTACTGATTTTTCTCCTATTTATTGTGATTCTGATGGTAAAAATATTATTACACAATTTGATAAAGATGATATCCAATGCATTGGATTAGTAAAATTTGATTTTTTAGGATTACGTACTTTAACGGTAATAAATAAAACATTATTAATGTTAAATAATTTACGCATTAAAAAAAAAATATCCCCAATTGAATTAAAATATATTAATTTAAATGATAAAAAAATTTTTAATATTTTAAAAAAATCAGAAACTACTGCTATATTTCAATTAGAATCAAAAGGAATGAAAGATCTTATAAAACGTCTTCAACCTGATTGTTTCGAAGATATAATAGCACTTGTAGCTCTTTTTAGACCAGGACCTTTACAATCAGGAATGGTAGAAAAATTTATATCTCGTAAACATGGAAGAGAGAAAATATATTATCCAGATAAAAATTGTCAACATGATTCTATTAAAAATATTTTAAATAATACATATGGTGTAATTTTATATCAAGAACAGGTAATGAAAATTGCTCAAATATTAGCAGGTTATACATTAGAAAAATCAGATATTCTTAGAATAGCCATGGGAAAAAAAAAAAGAGATGAAATGTCTAAACAACGAGATTTTTTTAAAAAAGGATCTATTAAAAATGGAATAGATAGTAAATTATCTATGAAAATTTTTGATATTTTAGAAAAATTTTCAAGTTATGGATTTAATAAATCACATTCAGCAGCATATGCTTTAATAACTTATCAAACATTATGGTTAAAAACTTATTTTCCATCTGAATTTTTATCTTCTGTTATGACATCTGATATGGATAATACATCAAAAATAGTAGAAATTGTTCAAGAATGTGTAAGAATAGGTATTAAAATATTACCTCCTAATATAAATATTAGTGAATATAATTTTACTGTAAATAAATATGGTAACATACTTTATGGACTTGGTGCTATAAAAGGACTTGGTAAAAATACTGTTAATTTGATCATAAATTCAAGAAATAAAAATGGTAAATTTTCAGGAATTTTTGATCTTTGTTCAAGATTAGATATTAAAAAAATAAATAAAAATGTATTAGAAAAATTAATTTTTTCAGGATCTTTAGATTGTTTTGGAATAAGTAGATATATATTAATTCATTTAATTAATTATTTAATAAAAGCTTCAAATCAACATATAAAAAATAACTTTACAGGTCAAGTAGATATGTTTGGTATTTTATATAATAATTCAAAATATATAAATAATTTATTTAAATGTTTAAATAATAATATTCAAATAATTCTTGATGGTGAAATAAAAGCTTTAGGTTTTTATTTAACTAGTCATCCAATAATGCATTATTTAAAAGAAATAAGATATTTTAAAAATATAACATATATTAAAAATATTAAAGAAATTAATCAAAATAAAATAATAAAAACAATAGGATTAATTATATTTCATAAAAAAAAAAAAACAAAAAATGGAAAAATTATATGTATTTGTATAATAGATGATAGATCTATACGTTTAGAATTAATTTTATTTGAAAATATTTTTTTAAAATATTCTAATTTAATAGAAAAAAATACTATTATTATAGTTATAGGAAAAATTTTTTATGATAATTTTAATTATAAATTTAAAATGAATGTTTATAAAATAAATAATATTAATACAGAACGTGAAAAAAATGCTAAAAGATTAACAATATTAATAGAAAATATAAAATTTAATAAAATTTTATTATATCAAATAAAATCATATATAAAACCATATGTATTTGGTTCTATTCCTTTGTATTTTTATAATAAAAATAATCAAGAATATAATTTTTTTAAATTTTTAAATAAATATAAAGTAAAAATTACAAATAATCTTTTAAATAATTTAAAAAAAATTTTTGGTGATAAAAATGTTAATATAGAATATTAATTCAAAAATATTAAAAATATTTTAAAAATAATAATTTTTGATATTTAATTAAATTAATTTAAATAATAAAAATAAATAATGAAATGGTATTTTTGGTTAAATAAATATTATAAAAATATAATACATAGTTATAAAAAAATATTTTCAAATCATTCTTTGATAATACATAGTCATTTCCAAAATGGAAAAAAATCATTATGTAATGCTATTATTCGTTGGTTAATGTGTCATACACCATATAAAAACAAAAGTTGTGGACATTGTCAAGGATGTAAACTTATGATATATAATAATCATCCTGATTATTATAAATTAGATGTTAAAAAAAAAATTAGTATAGATGATATTAGATTAATACATGAAAATATATATAACAAATCTAGACAAAATGGTTCTAAAGTTATTTTTTTAAATAATGCGTCTTTATTATCAGATAAAATATCTAATGCTTTATTAAAAATTTTAGAAGAACCTCCAAAAAATACTTATTTTATTCTTTCATGTAAGTCTTTATTTAAATTATCTAAAACATTATTAAGTAGATGTATATGTATATATATTAATAAAATAAACGAAAAAAAATCATTACAATGGTTAAAAAAAAAATTTAACAAATTAAATGAAATTTCTATTATTACAGCTCTTAGAATATGTAATGGTTATCCATTAAAAGCAAAAAACTTATTAAAAAATAAAAATTGGATTGAAAGAGAAAATTTATGTATATCATTAAATAATTCTATCATAAAAAATGATTTTGTTTCTTTATTACCTAAATTGATTTGCTATTATGATAATAGATCAATATACTGGTTTATTAGTTTTATTGTTGATTCTATTAAATATTATTTAAATTTAAAAAAATTTATATCAAATAAAGATAAATTATATATAATTATAAATTTAAATAAAAAATTTAAATATAAAATTCTTTTACATCAATATCAAATTTTATTAAATTTTTTAATAAATTTAAATCATGTTAATAATATTAATAAAGAAATTTTAATATTAAATATTCTTATTAAAATCGAAAATAATTTTTTTTTAATTTAAAAAAATTCAATATTGTATTTATTTTAAATTAATTTAAATATTTTATAAATAAATTTATAATACAAATGAAAAAAAAAAAAAAAATAATTTAAGCATAATAACAAAAAATAAAAAAGTATATTTTAAATATAAAATTGAAAAAGAAATAGAAGGTTCTTTGTCTTTAAAAGGATGGGAAGTAAAATCAATTAAATCTGGTAAAATTGATATTAGTAATAGTTATATTTCTATTAATAATAATGAAGCTTATCTTATTGGTTCTGTATTTCAACCTTTAAGTAATGTTTCTTTAATTAAAAAAGAAGACTATAAAAGAAATAAAAAAGTTTTATTACATAAATTTGAAATAAATAAACTTTTATTTAAAATTAAAAAAGAAAATTGTACTATAATTGCATTATATTTATATTGGAAAAGATCAATTGTTAAAATTAAAATTGGAATTGCTAAAGGAAAAAAAAAATATGAAAAAAAAAACCATATTAAAAAAAGAGAATGGAAAATTAATCAGTCTAGAATAATTAAAATTAAAAAAAAATATAATTGATTTTTATCATAATATATATTATATTATACGAGGGGCTGATTATTGGATTCGACGAAATTTTATATTTTTTAATTTGCATGTCGAGAGATAAAGTAACTCGTTAAAACTAATTAAAATAAATGCAAAAGATAAATTCCAAGAATATGTTGCGTTAGCGGCTTAATTCAGAAAATAAAAACTGAATATTCCCTCTTTATTAATTTTATCTCTTAAATATAATAAAAGAGGTCATTGATAAGAGATATTACTTGTTTTTTTAATATTTTTTTATATTCTCAAGATAAAAGTATTTTTTCAAAAATATAAATTCTTATAACCTGTGTATGTCCTTATTGTAAGATATTTTTTAAAAAAAAAGACATTACTAAACATGTAGATATTAAAACAAAATAAATTTCGGACGCGGGTTCAACTCCCGCCAGCTCCAAAAAATATTTATTAATTATTTTTTAAAAAATTAATTTTTAATTAATTTTTTGATATCTTCTTTTGTTGATTTAGATAGAATTTTTTCTACAAATTTTCTAGATCTTAACAAACTTGATGTTCTAATAATATTTTTAATACTGGGTATAGAAACAGATGACATACTAAATTCATCTAAACCCATTCCTAATAAAAGTTTAGTTGCATTTTTATCTCCTGCAAGTTCTCCACACATGCTTATCCATTTTCCAGAAAAATGAGAATATTTTATAACTTTATTTATTAATGAAAGAATTGATATTGAAAATGGATTATATAAATAAGAAATATTTTCATTTCCTCTATCTACTGCTAAAGTATATTGTGTTAAATCATTTGTTCCAATACTTAAAAAATCAACTTCAAAAGATAAATATTTTGAAATCAATGCAGAAGAAGGTGTTTCTATCATAACTCCTATTTCTATATTTTCATCAAATAATATATTTTTATTTCTTAATTTTTGTTTTATTGAAAATATTTCTTTGTGTAAAAAACGTAATTCTTCTAATTCAATTACCATAGGAAACATAATACATAATTTACTAAATGCTGATGCACGTAAAATAGCTTTTAATTGATATTTAATAATTTTATTATCAATAATTGATATACGTATGCCTCTACATCCTAAAAATGGATTATCTTCTTTTTTAGTTTTAATATATGAAATTTGTTTATCACCACCAATATCAATAGTACGTATTATATTTTTTGTATTATTAATGGATTTAGATATATTTTTATATATATTAAATTGTTCTTCTTCATTTGGTAATGAATTTCTATCCATAAAAATAAATTCAGATCTATATAATCCTATTCCTTCAGATCCATATTTTTTTAATTTAGAAATATCATTTATATTATTAATATTTGAACATATTTTTACTTTGTGTTTATCAACCGTTATTGAAGATAAATGTTTAATTTTATCTAATTTCTTTTTTTTAATTAAATAATTAGTTTTAATTAATTTTATTTTTTTTATTATTTTAGATTTTGGATTTATATAAATTTTATTATTTATTGAATCTAATATTATATAATCTCCATTATTAACATTTTTTGTAATATTTGTTGTTCCTACTATTGCTGGTATTTCTAAAGAACGTGCCATAATAGATGTATGTGATGTTTTTCCACCAATATCTGTTATAAATCCTTTTATTTTATTTTTATTAAATTGAACAATCTCAGAAGGACTTATATCAAAAGATATTAATATCGAATTTTCATTTATATTTTCTATATCAACTATTGGAATATTTAAAATATTTCTTATAAGTCTATCACCTATATCATAAATATCAAAATTTCTTTCTCTAAGATATTTATCTTTGATTGATTTAATACTTTTAATTTGTTTTTGTATTACATTATGAACTGCATATTCTGCACTTATTAAATTATTTTTAATAAAAAACAATATATCTTTTTCAAATTCTATATCTTCTAAAATCATTAGATAACTATTAAATAGTAATTCTTTTTCATTTCCTATTAATTTATTTTTTTTATTTTTTATTCGTTGTAATTGATTGGATGTTTTATTTATTCCAAAATAAAATTTTTTTATTTCTTTTTGTATTTGATATGATTTGATTTTTTTTTTATTTAAAATTATTTTTTTTTTTTTAATTATTAAAGCTTTTCCAAAAGCAATTCCTGGTGATACTGAAATACCTGAAAACATAATTATACCTTATATATAATTTTATTAAAAATAAAAAATTACTAAATTTTTAATATAAATTTCACTAAATGATTAATTGCTTTATGTTCATCTTTACCCTCAGCAATAATTTCTATTGTAGTGTTTTTTGATAAATCAAGTGATTGAAGTTTAAAAAGACTTTTAGCATTAGCCACTTTACCTTTTGAATTTATTGTTATATCTGAAATAAATTTTTTAGCTTCTATTACTAACATAGCTGCTGGACGAGTATGAATACCATTTTCAGCATTAATTTTTATTTTTTTTTGATACATTTTTAACCCAATTAATAAATTTAATTTTTTTTGTAAGTTATTTTAATTTAAAATAATATTTATTATTAAATTAATTTAATAATAAATATTAAATAAAAAATTAATTTTTTAAATTATTTTAATTAATTTTAAATAAAAAAAAACTATTTTCAATATAAAAATTTTAATTAAATTAATTAAAATTTTTAAAAAAAATAAATTTATTTTAAAAAAAATATATCAATTTAATTGATGTTTTAATTATTAAATAATTTTGTTATATTTTAATTCTTTTTTCACGTAAGCATAATAAATAGGAGCCGCTATTAATCCTTCTAATCCAAATATAGATTTTAATATAATCATAGCTAATAATAATTCCCATGATTTGGAATTTATACTTTTTCCTACTATTTCTGCATTTAAAAAATATTCTAATTTATGAATAAATATTAAATATATCAACATAATAATACCAACAATAAATGATATATAAAAAGCTGAAATTGTAATCATAGTATTTGAAATAATATTACCTATGATTGGAAATAAACCAAAAATCAAGGTAATTAAAATAAGTTCTTTAATAAAAGGAATTTTAATTTTAAAAAAAATAAATAAAATTATCATAATAATTGTTGTTAAAATTGTATTTAAAATAGATATTTTAATTTGAGCATAAATTACATTACTAAAAGAATCATAAAGATTAATTATTCTTTTAGATAATTGTTTAATAAAATAAGATTGTTTTTTAAATGGTTTATTTAAAGAAACAGATGATCCTAAAATTAAACCAAGAAATATCATTATAAATCCATTTAAAAAAGAATTAAAAATTTTTTTGAATACATTTAAATTTGAATTAATTAAAGAAAAAATTTGATATTTAATTTTTTCTGTACTTTCTGGTAAAAAAGCTGGTAAATAATCTGGAATTATATTTTTAATTATCATAAATATATCACCCTCTGTATAATTAAAATTATATTTTTTTAATACTTCAAATTTTAAGCAATTAATTAAATTAATAATTCCTATTGAAATTGTAAACATTATTAATAATGTAATTATCGTTATTACTATTAATCTAGCCTTATCAACACCCAAATACTTTTCAAGACAAGATGGTGTTAAAAATAAAATTGTTTGATAAATAAAAAAACCTGATATAAAACATGTAAATAAATGTAATGGGATCATTAAGGTGATAAAAAGAATCATTAACATATACGAAATGAATTTAAGTTTTTTTTTAGTTATGTTCATTTTATTTCCTGTTATTAATAATAAATAAATATAAATATATTTATTTTAAAGGAGAAACAGGGATTTGAACCCTGGAAGGAATATTCCTTACGATTTTCGAAATCGTTCCGTTTAACCACTCTGGCATTTCTCCTTATTTTATAATAAATAATAATAATTATTAAAATAAAATTTATATAAATTTTATTTTAATAATTATACAACATAATCAAATTATTTATTTTATTTTTTAAATTAATTTATTTGATTATGTTTAAATATTTGTAAAATTTGTAATTTAACTAAAAAATTAATAGATTAAATAATATTAGAAAAATAACTTATTTTTTTTAAAAATGAGTTTATATATTTTAAAACATATATTTATTTTTAATAAATTTATTGAAAAATATTTAAAAATAATATTATTAATATTTATTAAATGATAATAAATTAAAATAATTTAAGATTTATAATACGATGTTTAATATCATATCCATAAATTTGAACTTTTAAAAAATTTCCAAATTTTAATTTATTTTTTAATTTTTTATTTAATAATTCAAAATTATTTAAATGTCCTTCTATTTCATTATTTAATTTTAATATTAATCCTTTATTAAAAGATATAATTTTACCTTGTATTATAGATTTATTTTTATTTTTATTTAAATATGTGTTAAATGGATCGTCAAATAATTGTTTAATTCCTAATGAAATACGTTCTTTTTCAGCATCAACTTGTAAAACAAAACATGAAATTTTATCACCTTTTTTATATCTAATATTAGATTTATCATAAGATATTTTCCAAGAAATATCTGATAAATGAATTAAACCATCTATACCTTTATCTAAACCAACAAAAATACCAAAATCAGTTATAGATTTAACTTTACCTTCTACTATATTACCTCTATTAATAGATTTTGAAAATTCTTTCCATGGATTTTGCTTACATTGTTTTAATCCTAATGATATACGACGACGTTTTTCTTCTATGTTTAATACCATTATTTCTACTTTATCATTTATTTGTACTACTTTTGAAGGATTAATATTTTTATTTGTCCAATCCATTTCAGAAATATGTACTAATCCTTCTATACCTTTTTCTATTTCTACAAAACATCCATAATCTGTTAAATTTGTAACTGTTCCGTATTTTTTACAACCTTTTGGATATTTATTTGAAATAGATATCCATGGATCTATTCCTAATTGTTTTAATCCTAAAGATACTCTTGTACGTGTTTTGTCAAATTTTAAAATTTTAACAGTTATTTTATCACCTATATTAATTACTTCATTAGGGTGTTTAATACGTCTCCAAGAAATATCAGTAATATGTAACAAACCATCTATACCGCCCATATCAATAAAAGCACCATAATCAGTAATGTTTTTAACAATTCCTTTAATTTTTTCACCTTCTTTTAAAGTTTTTAAAATTTTATTTCTTTCAATATTATTTTCATTTTCAATAATAGCTTTACGAGAAACAACTATATTATTTCTTTTTTTATCTATTTTAATTACTCTAAAATCAAAATTTTTACCTTCTAAATTTATTGTATCTTTCAAAGGACGAATATCTACTAAAGAACCTGGTAGAAAAGCACGAATATTATTAATTTCTACTGTAAAACCTCCTTTTACTTTACCATTAATTGTTCCAATAACTGATTTAGATTTTTTATATGATTTTTCTAACATTAACCAATCTTCATGTCTTTTTGCTTTTTCTCTAGATATTAAAGTTTCACCAAAACCATCTTCTAATGCATCGAGTGAAACATCAACTTCATCGCCAATTTGAATTTCTAATTCTCCTTGAGAATTAAGAAATTGTTCAATATTTATTACTGATTCAGATTTCAACCCAGTATCTAAAACAACTACATCTTTTAATATAGATATTATATTACCTTTTATAATTGAACCAGGTTTAATTTTTGTTTTTTTCATTGATTCTTCTAACAATATAGAGAATAATTCTGTCATATTTTTTATTTTTCTTTTTAATTTGAAAATAAATAATTTTTGAAAAAACATTATTTATTAATTGATAAAATATTTAATTTGTTTTTAAAAAAAAATAAATATATAAAATATATATTTTTAAATAAAATTAATATAAATTATTTATACATTATTAATAATTATATACAATAAGGATCATGATATCCAATATTTTTCATAATTTTAGATTCTAAGTTTTTCATATCAATAGCTTTTTTATATATTAAATGATTATATCCTAAAAGATGTAGTAAACCATGAACAAATATATGTGCCCAATATGATTTTAAATCTTTTTTTTGTTTTTTAGATTCTAAATATAATAATGGTTTACATATTACTAAATCACCTATAAATAAAGTTTTAAAACCTTTAGGTGTTTCAAATGGAAATGATAAAATGTTAGTAGGTATATTTTTACCTCTGAAATTTAAATTTAACATTCTACTTTCTTCTTTATCTACAATACGTATTGTAATTTTTGATAATTTTTTAATAATAATTAATTCGGATGATACCCAATTTAAAAAGATATTTTCACTAGGGATCCATCCTTTTTTATTACAGGATATTTGTATATTTAAAATTAATTTTTTCATAAAATTTTATTTAATATGTAATATATTGCATTTATTTTAAAATAAATTTAATTTTATATTTAATATATTTGAGAACAATCAGTTATTTCTGTAATTATATTGTATATTTTATGTAATAAATTTATTCTATTTAAACGTAAATGATAGTTTTTAGAAATAATAATAACATTATTAAAAAAAATAGATATTGATTTACTAATCTTGGTAATTTCTATTATATAATCAAGATAAAGACCTTTATAAATCATTAAATTTGTTTTTTTAATTAAATTTAATAAATCATATAATAAATTTATTTCATTTGGATCAATTAATAAATATTTATTTATATAAATATTATCATAATTAAAATATTTAAATAAAATATTATATATTCTTTTGTTAATTTGAATTAAATTTTTAAATAATTTTAAATTAAAAATATTGCTAATTATTTTTAATCTTATATTAAAATCTTCAAGATATTTGTTACTTTTGATTATGGATTTAATTATCTTTTTTTTATATCCTTGTTTATTATAAAAATTTATTAATTTTGATATAATAAAATTTATTATATTAATTAAAAATTTTTTTGAATTTAATATCTTATTTTTATAAAAAAAAGCTGATTTATATACTAATGAATTTATATTAATATTTAAATTTTTTTCTATTATTATTCTTAATATACCTAATGCTGACCTTCTAATAGAGAAAGGATCTTTATTACTATTTGAAATTTTTTTAATTGCAAAACAACCAATTATATTATCAATTTTATCTGCTATTGATACAGAACAAGATACTAAATTACTTGGAATTTTCTTTTTTAATGAAAGTGGATAATATTGTTCTTTTTGAGCAATACATATTAATTTTTTTTCTTTATCATTATCAGCATAATGCATTCCTATTATACCTTGCATGTTACTAAATTCAAATACCATTTTAGTAACTAAATCACATTTAGATAATAATCCTGCTCTTTCGGATTGTTTAACATCTGCACCAATTTTATTCGATATCCATGATGCTAAATTTTTTATTCTATAACTTTTTTCTTTTAATGTTCCAAGTTTATATTGTAAAAAAATTAAATTTAAATCTTTTAATCTACACTCTAATGTTTTTTTTTTGTCAATTTTTAAAAAAAAAATTACATCTGAAAATTTAGAATCAATTACTTTGGAAATATCTAATATAATTTTTTTATTACAATTTGATAAAATATTTACAACAAATATAAAATAACTTAATAAGCAATTATTAAAATTATAAATTGGAATATATTTTTTATAAGATTTCATTATAAATATTAATATTTCATACGGAATAGATAAAAATTTTTTTTTAAATTTTGATATTAAAATTATAGGCCATTCCACCAAATAAGTAATTTTATCTATACATTTTTTGTTTATTAATATCTTATATTGTAATTGTTTTTTTAAATTTCTGATTTCTTTTAAAATAAATTTTTTTCTTTGTAAAAAATCAACTATAACACATCCTTTGTAAAATAGAATATTTTTATATTGTTCTGCATGTTTAATAAAAATAATTTTACTACCGTTAAATTTATGTCCGTATATTATACGATTTGAATATATTCCTAAAATTTTACCATTGATAACTATATCATCTAACATCATTGTAATTGTACGAACAGGTCTGATAAATTTTAGATTATAATTATTATTCCATCTCATAATTTTTAAAAAATTCATATTATTTATGAATTGTTTAATAATAATATAAAGTAATTTACTTATATTTTTTCTTTTTAAAATTGATTTATTAAAAAACCATTTACCATTTTTATTAAAAATTAATGAAGATTCTTTAATATCAATTCCTATTTTTTTTGCCCATTTTTTTGATTCTTGTGAATAATTATTTGATTTATGATATTGTTCTTTTAAAAATGGTCCTTTATTTTTAATATAAAAATTTATTTTTTTATAATTTATTCCAGTGATTTTTAATGCAATTCTACATGGTGTTATAAATAAATATATTTTTTTATATAAAATAAAATAATTTTTAAATTCATTTTGAATATAGAATTTAAATTTTTTAGAAAAATATTTAAGTTTATTTTGGGGTAACTCTTCTGTACCTATTTCAAATAAAAAAGTATGATTTTTCATTTTAAATTATAATATTGATTATTCAACATAGGAAAATGTAATGATTTTCTTAAAAGAAAATAAGATTTAGCAATATATTTTGTCAAATTTCTTATTTCTAGAATATATCTTTTTCTTTCATTTACTGTAAATATATTTCTAGCATCTAATAAATTAAAATTATTAATTGCTTTTAATGCAAATTCATATGCTGGAATTATAAGAGGTTTGTTATTTTTAATTAATTTTTTTGATTCTTTTTTATATTTTTTAAAATTATCTAATAAAAAATGTATATTTGAATATTCAAAATTATATTTTGATATTTCTATTTCATTTTGATAAAACAAATCACCATAAGTAATTACTCTTTCATACCCGTAACTCCATATTAATTTATAAATACTATCTACATTTTGTATATTCATAGCTAATCTCTCAAGACCATAAGTGATTTCTACTAAAACAGGCACACATTCAAAACCTCCTACTTGTTGAAAGTATGTAAATTGAGTTATTTCTATATCATTTAATAAAATTTCCCATCCAATACCCCAAGATCCTAATGTTGGATTTTCCCAATTATCTTCTACAAATCTTAAATCATTAATATTTAAATCTAAACCTACATTTAATAATGATTCTAAATAAATATTCTTAATATTATTTAAAGAAGGTTTAATTATAACTTGTAATTGATAATAATGATTTAATCTGTTTGGATTTTTACCATATCTGCCATCACATGGTCTTCTAGTGGATTGTACATAAATTGCTGAAATTGGTTCAGGACCAATTGCTCTAAGATATGTTATAGGATGAGATGTTCCAGCTCCAACTTCAATATCTATTGGTTGAATTAAAATACAACCGTGGTTAATCCAAAAATTTTGTAAAGATAATATTAAACCTTGAAATGTTTTTGTATTATATTTTTTCATATATATATTTTATTTAAATTTTTTAAAAAAATTATTTATTTTTAAAAATTAGAATTTTTTGGAATTCTAGGAAAAGGTATTACATCACGAATATTGTTTAAACCTGTTATAAACATAATTAATCTTTCAAAACCCAATCCAAAACCTGAATGAGGTACAGTTCCATAAATTCTTAAATCTCTATACCAATTATATTCTTTTTTATTTACATTCATTTCTTTTAATCTAATATCTAATTTTTTAATACGTTCTTCACGCTGAGATCCACCAATTATTTCCCCTATTTTAGGAAATAAAAAATCCATTGCAGCAACAGTTTTATTATCTTTATTAATTCTCATATAAAAAGCTTTTATATATTTAGGATAATCTATAATTATAATTGGAGATTTAAAATAAATTTCTGTTAAATATTTTTCATGTTCAAATGATAAATCTTTACCATAAAATATTTTATTTTTAAAATTATTACTATTTTTTTCTAAAATTATTATTATTTCTTTATATTTAATTTGTAAAAAATCAAATATTAAAATTTTTTCTAATCTAGAAATTATTTTTTTATCTATTTTTTGTTTTAAAAATATTATATCTTCTGTTCTTTCATGTATAACTAAATTTATTATATATTTAATCATATTTATAGATAATAATATTATATCATTTAATTTATAGAATGCAACTTCAGGTTCAATCATCCAAAATTCAGAAAGATGTCTATTAGTATTAGAATTTTCAGCTCTAAAAACAGGACCAAAAGTATATATTTTTGATAAACTACAAGCATAACTTTCGCAATTTAATTGACCAGACACTGTTAAAAACGACTCTTTTCCAAAAAAATCTTTTTTATAATTTATTTTTTTTTCTTTATTTAAAATAATCTTATTTAAATTTAATGTTGATACTCTGAATCTTTTACAAGTAAATTCTGTATTAAAAGATGTTATTAATGGAGAAGCTAACCAAAAAAAACCATTTAAATCCATAAATTTATGTATTGCTTTTGCAGTACTATGTCTTATTCTGGTAACAGCACCTATTAGATTTGTTCTTGATCTAAGATGTAATACTTCTCTTAGATATTCTAAACTATGTCTTTTGGAAGATATTGGATATTTATGAGGATTTTTAACAGATCCTATTAAACTAATTGAATCAGCAAGAATTTCATATTTTTGATGAATTCCTATAGAATGTACAATCTTGCCTTTAACAGAAATAGAACACCCTGTTGTTAATTTTAAAACAAGATTTTCATAATTTGATATTTTTTTATTAACTATAATTTGAATAGAAGAAAAACATGATCCATCATAAACAGTAATAAAAGAAATACCTAATTTTGAATTTCTTTTGTTTTTAACCCACCCTTTTACATTTATTGTTTTATTTATAGGTATTAAACCATTAATTAAATCTACAATATAAACAATTTTCATATTCATATCTCTTAATTAATATAAATAAATTAATTTAAATATTAAAAAATATTTATAAATTAATAAATTTATATTATACTGTAAATATATTAAAATATAATAATTAATATTATTATTTATAATAAATAAATTATTTTATTAAAATTTATAGGTTAAAAATGATTTTTAATAAACTAGTATTAGTAAGACATGGTGAAAGTTTATGGAATAAAGAAAATAAATTTACTGGATGGACTGATATTGATTTATCTAAGCATGGTAAAAAAGAATCTATAAATGCTGTAAAAAAATTAAAAAAAAATAAATTTTTATTTGATATAGCATATACGTCAATGTTAACTAGAGCTATACATACTTTATGGATTTTATTATATAAATTAAATTTATCATGGATACCTGTAAAAAAATCTTGGCGTTTAAATGAAAGACATTATGGATATTTACAAGGCATGAACAAAGAATTAGCTATTAAAAAATATGGAATAAAAAAAATACAAAAATGGCGTCGCAGTGTTAATAGTTTACCCCCAGAAATAAATATACATGATAAAAGATTTCCAGGAAAAGAGATTAGATATTCAAATTTAGACAAAAAATATTTGCCTCTTTCTGAAAGTTTATTATTAACTATTAAAAGAATTTTTCCTTATTGGAAAAAAGAAATTTTACCAAAAATAAAAAATGGTTCAAAAATTATAATTGTAGCACATGGTAATTCTATTAGATCTTTAATTAAAATAATTGACAATTTAAGTGAAGATAATCTTGAAAAATTAAATATACCAACAGCCAAACCTTTAATTTATGAATTTGATAAAAATATTAAACCGATTAACAAATATTATATTTAAACTAACTTATAAATATTAAAATTATTTAACAAATAATTTTAATATTTATAAGTTAGTTTAAATATGAATAAATTATTTTATTCTTGTTTTAATTCTCGATGCTTTTGCTGTACGATGTCTAATATAATAAATTTTAGATTTTTTAACAATACCTCTTTTTTTAATTGATATTTTTTTTATAATATTTGAAAATTTTTCAAAAACTCTTTCTATTCCTTCACCATTAGATATTTTACGAACAGTAAATGAAGAATTAATACCTCTGTTTTTAATAGCAATAACAATACCTTCAAAATTTTGAATTCTTTTTTTATCACCCTCAAATATATATATTTTAACTTCTATACAATCTCCTGTTCTAAATAAAGGTATATTTTTATTAATATATTGATTTTCAATTTTATTTATTAAATTACTCATATTTAATTATTACCTTTTTAATTTTTTAAAAAAATAGATTTTTGATATATTTTTAAAATTAATAATCTTTAATTTTTTATAAAATTAAAATAAAATATTAAATTAAATTTATTTAATAAGAAATTGTTATTTATAATTAATAATAAATAATATTAATTATTTATTAATTATTAATAAATAAAAGATGTTTATTAAATTTATTAAAATAATTTTATATAAAATAGTATAAATATTTATACTTTTTTTTAATTAATTATATATTTAATAATAATTAAATATATAATTAATTAAAAAAAAAATAAAATAAAAAGTATAAAATATATTATTTGAATTATAAAAAAGTTTTTAAAAAAAAAAATTATATTTTTAATATAAAAATTAAAAACATATAATTTTATTTATTATATATTTTAATTATTTTTGTTAAATAAATATTAATTGAAATTATTTAAATTTTTAATTTTTTTAAAATACTATTTTTAGTTATATTTTTTTTTAAAATAAAAGAAACTCTTTTAGAAACAATGGCACCTATATTAATCCAATAATTTATACGATTTAAATTAAAATAAACGTTTTGATTATTACTTTTATTTTTTGGATCAAAAAAACCTAAATTTTCAATAAATTTTCCATCTCTAGGATTTCTTGAATCTGTTACTATTATTTTATAAAATATATTTTTTTTTGATCCAGATCTAGTTAAACGAATTTTTACCATATAATTCCTTAAACATAAAATGTTTATTAAAAATTAATTAAAAATTAATTAAAAATTAAATATATAAAAATATATAAATAAATTTATAATATTAACAATTTATATTATTAATATTATTATATATAAATTTGGAATTTAATTCCATTTTAAATTATTAAAATTAAAATAATTTATTAATATATAATAAATATTAAAATAATTTTATTTATTATATATTAATAAATTATTTTAATTTTAATAATTTAAAATGGAATTAATAATGATTGAAGATAATGAAAAAACAAAATCTTTAAAAAAAGTGTTAGATCAAATAGAAAAACAATTTGGAAAAGGTTCAATAATGAGATTAGGAGAAGATCGTTCTATGGATGTTGAAACAATTTCAACAGGATCTCTTTCTTTAGATATTGCACTAGGATCAGGAGGTCTTCCTTTAGGTAGAATTGTTGAAATATATGGACCAGAATCATCTGGCAAAACAACTTTGACATTACAAATTATAGCAACATTTCAAAAAAAAAATAAAATTTGTGCTTTTATCGATGCAGAACATGCTCTAGATCCAATATATGCTAAACAAGTTGGTGTTGATATTGATAATCTTCTTTGTTCTCAACCTGATAATGGAGAACAAGCTTTAGAAATTTGTGATTCTTTAACAAAGTCTGGTGCAGTAGATTTAATAGTTGTAGATTCTGTTGCAGCTCTTACACCAAAAGCAGAAATTGATGGAGAGATAGGAGATTCACATATGGGTTTGACTGCTAGAATGATGAGCCAAGCTATGAGAAAATTATCTGTAAATTTAAAAAATTCGAATACTTTATTAATATTTATAAATCAAATACGTATGAAAATAGGTATAACATATGGAAATCCAGAGACAACAACAGGAGGTAATGCACTTAAATTTTATTCATCAGTGAGATTGGATATTAGACGTATAGGATATATTAAAAAAGATGATTTAATAATAGGCAATGATACTAGAGTTAAAGTAATTAAAAATAAAATATCTGTTCCTTTTAAACAAGCAGAATTTCAAATTATATATGGTAATGGTATTAATGTTATTAATGAACTTATAAATATTAGTTTAAACTATAATTTAATTAAAAGATCTGGATCTTGGTATAGTTATAATGGTAAAAAAATAGGACAAGGTAAATTAAATGTTGAGAAATTTTTAAAATATAAACCAGAAATATATAAAAAAATATACAATAAAATAAGAACATTAATTTTTAAAAAATAATTTTTAAAATTAAATATTAATATTTAATAAAATTTAATTATTTATTTAAAATAATTAATTATATTTAATAAATTTATTTATAAAAAAATTCTTTATACATTGAGAAATATATGACAAATAGTAGTTATAACATACGTAAAAAATTTATTAATTTTTTTAAAATTAAAAATCATAAAGTAATTAAAGGAAGTTCGCTTTTAATAAATAATGATAAATCAATTATGTTTACAAATTCAGGAATGAATCAATTTAAAAATATTTTTTTAAATTCAAATAATTTTCCTTATAAAAGAGTAGTAACATCTCAAAATTGTGTTAGAGCAGGTGGCAAACATAATGATTTAGAAAATGTAGGTTATACATCTCATCATCATACTTTTTTTGAAATGCTCGGTAATTTTAGTTTTAATGATTATTTTAAAAAAGAAGCAATTTTGTTTGCATGGGAGTTATTAACAGATAAAAATTGGTTTAATATACCTAAAAATAAACTTATAGTTACTTATTATTATAAAGATCATGAAACATATAAAATATGGTTAAATGAAATAAAATTATCAAAAAATAATATAATTGCAATTGGAGATAATAATATAGGTAAAAATATTTCTGATAATTTTTGGCAAATGGGGGAAACAGGGCCATGTGGACCATGTTCAGAAATATTTTATGACAGGGGTAAAAATATTGATGGTAATAAACCTGGAAATAAAAAAATAACAGGTAATAGATATATTGAAATATGGAATTTAGTTTTTATACAATTTAATAAAAAATATAATGGAGATTTAATAAAATTAGATAAACCTTATGTTGATACAGGAATGGGTCTTGAAAGAATTTCTTCGGTACTACAAAATGTTGATTCAAATTTTAAAATTGATATTTTTAAAAAACTTATATTATCAATATCTAATATACTTGATATTAAAAATATTAGTAACAAATCTTTATTTGTTATATCAGATCATATTAGATCTTGTTTTTTTTTAATAAATGATGGTTTAACCCCTTCAAATGAAGGTAAAGGTTATGTTCTTAGACGTATCATAAGAAGAGCTATAACACATGGTAAAATTTTAGGCAGTAAAAAACCATTTTTATATAAAATAATATCACATATATTTTATATAATGAAAATCAAATCAAGTAAAATAATTACAAATAAAAATAAAATTATAGATATTATCTTATCAGAAGAGAAACAATTTGAAAAAACTATAAATATAGGTTTAAATATATTAAAAAAAAAAATAAATAATATTAAATCTAATTTTTTAGATGGTAATACTGTTTTTAAACTTTACGATACTTATGGATTTCCAATAGACTTAATAAGAGATGTATGTAAAGAAAAAAAAATAGATATTGATGAAAATATTTTTAATAAAAAAATGAATGAACAAAAAAAAAGATCAATTAAAAAAAGTTGTTTTGCAAAAAAATAAATTTATTTAATAAAATAAAATATCAAAATATTTAATATATTCAAAAATATTAAAATATTTAAAAAAAATATATTAAATAATTTTTTATTAAAATAATTTAAAATATTTAAATTTTTAAAATAAATTAAAACAAAACTTATTATATTCATTAAATATTAAATTAAATGTAATATTTTTAAAAAAAATAATTTTGTATTTTTAAAAATAAATATTAAGTTTATTACATTGACAATTAATATAATAATTTTATTATATTATAAATATAAATAATTAAAGGTGAGATGGCTGAGAGGTTTAAGGCTCTCCTTTGCTAATGGAGTGTACAGTTATAATCTGTATCGAGGGTTCAAATCCCTCTCTCACCTAAATTTAAATGCACCCGTAGCTCATTTGGATAGAGCACTCGGCTACGAACCGAGAGGTAATAGGTTCAAATCCTTTCGGGTGCGTTAATTATGTTTAAAAAATTCACTAAACAATATAATTTAAGAAATTAAAATAAATATATTTTATATTCTTTAAATAAATATAAAATTTTGGAAATTTATGTTAAAAAATAAAATAAATTTTTTAAGTTATGATAAAAAAATTTGGAATGCAATTAAAAAAGAAAAAAAAAGACAGGAAAATAACATACAACTTATTGCTTCTGAAAATTATACAAGTTATAGAGTAATGTATGCACAAGGATCATGTTTAACTAATAAATATGCAGAAGGGTATCCTGGTAAACGTTATTATAGTGGATGTGAAAATGTAGACTTTATAGAACAACTAGCAATTAATAGAGCTAAAAAATTATTTTCTGCTGACTATGCAAATGTCCAACCTCATTCTGGTTCTCAAGCTAATTTTGCTGTATATGCAGCTTTATTGAAACCAGGAGATACAATTATCGGAATGAAGGTTTCAAGTGGAGGACATATAACACATGGTTCTTCAATTAATTTATCAGGAAAACTGTATAAAGTAATAAATTACGGATTAAATGATAAAGAAAAAATCAATTATTCAGAATTATATTTAATATCTAAAATTTATAAACCAAAAATGATTATAGGTGGTTTTTCTTCATATTCAAGAATTATTGATTGGAAAAAAATGCGTAAAATTGCTGATGAATTTGGTTGTTATTTATTAGCAGATATTTCACATGTATCTGGATTAATTGCAGCTGGTTTATACCCTAATCCAATTAAATATAGTCATATTGTAACTACAACAACCCATAAAACATTATCTGGTCCTAGAGGAGGTATGATTTTAGCTAAAAATGGCAGCAAAAATATGTATAAAAAATTAAATAATGCTGTATTTCCATGTACTCAAGGAGGTCCATTAATGCATGTTATAGCTGCTAAAGCAATAGCTTTAAAAGAAGCCATGAATATAAAGTTCATTAAATATCAAAAACAAGTTATTCAAAATTCTAAATCTATGGTATCAATATTTTTATTAAATAAATTTAGAATTGTTTCTGGTGGAACAGATACTCATTTATTTTTATTAGATTTAACAAATAAAAAAATTACAGGTAAAAAAGCTAGTAGTATTTTAAGTTTAGCAAATATTATTGTAAATAAAAATTTAATTCCAAATGATTTATTAAAACCTTATTATACATCTGGTATTCGTATTGGAACTGCTGCTATTACAAAAAGAGGATTTAAAGAATATCAAGTTAAAAAAATTTCTCAATGGATATGTAATATACTGAATGATATAAATAATAAATTATTAATTAAATTAATTAAAAAAAAAGTTATTAATTTATGTTATCAATTTCCTATATATTAGAAATTTTTAAAAGAAAAGAAAAAAATTTTATAAATCAATATCTATTAAAATTAACAAAGCAGCATCTCCTCCAAATTTATTTGGTGCTCTATGAAAACTTTTTATATAAGGATTTTTTGAAAGCCAATATGGTATTTTATTTTTTAAAACCAATTTACCATATCCATGAATAATACAAGCGCAATTAATATAATCATTTCTACATTTTTTAATTAAAGCATTTAATTCTAATTTAGCTTGTATTTTTGTCATTCCATGAACATCTAAAATTATATTAGGATAATAATATCCTTTTTGTAATTTTTTCATTTCACATGATCTTACATCATAACGAACATATCTAGTTGGACCATTATTTTTTTTAAAATTTTTAAATTTATTAGAAAAACAAAAATAAATACTTTTTTTAATAGTATTTTTTTTATATAATTTAATATATTTTGAAATAATATTTTTTTTTTTTTTTAAATTGTTTTTATATACATCTTGTTTATTAAACATAAATTTTTTAAAAATAAATATTTCATCTTTTAATATGTGAAATTTTTTTTTCATTTTTTAATCCATTTTCCTTTTTAAAATATTAAATTTTTTAACAATTATGATCACAAAAATTTAAAAAATAAAATTTAAAAATAGAGATTTTATGATAAATATTAAAGATACTATAATATATCTTAATACAATACAAGATTTTATTGTATGGACATTAGATAAATTTAATTCTAATAACTTATACTATGGACATGGGACAAACAATGTATTAGATGAATCTTTACATTTAATTATGAATAGTTTATTAATTCCTATTAATTTAGGAAAAAATATTTATAAATTAAACCTAACATTACAAGAACGTACTTTAATTATTCAAAGAGTTGTTAAAAGAATTAATAAAAAAATTCCTGTTTCATATTTAACTAATAAATCATATTTTTGTGGTTTAGAATTTTATATAGATAATCGTGTTTTTATACCGAGATCACCTATTGGTGAAATTATTATTAATAAATTTAATAAAATTAAAAATCCTAAAAATATATTAGATATGTGTACAGGCAGTGGTTGTATAGCTATTTCTTGTGCTTATGTGTATCCTGAAGCAAAAATTGATGCAGTTGATATTTCTTTAAATGCTTTATCAGTTGCTAAAAAAAATATAAAAATACATGGAATGCAAAACAGAATAAATACTATTTGTTCTGATTTATTTGAAAATATTAATAAGAAAAATATTTACGATTTAATAATAACTAACCCACCATATTTAAATAATAAGGAATTTAATAACTTACCTTTAGAATTTACTCATGAACCATTAATTAGCTTATATTCTGATATAAATGGTTTCAAGTGTATAAAAACTATTTTACTATTTTCTTTTATATTTTTGTCAAAAGATGGAATTCTTATTTGTGAAGTTGGAAATAATATAATAAATATTATTAATATTTATCCAAAATTACCATTTAGATGGTTAAAATTCAAAAAAGGAGGATATGGGGTTTTTCTGTTATATAAAAAATATTTAAATTTTGATAAATATTTTTAAATTATTATTATTAAATTTAATTTAATTTTTATAAATTTTTTTTAAAATAAATAATGAGTTATTTATGTTATTAAATAAAAAAAAAGTAATAGTAGGAATGTCTGGAGGAGTTGATTCTTCTGTTTCCGCTTTTCTTCTAAAAAAAAAAGGATATTTAGTAGAAGGTTTGTTTATGAAAAATTGGTATGGAGATAATAATGAAAATTATTGTAATACTTATAAAGATTTATCAGATGTAAAACATGTATGTTGTCAACTTAAAATAAAATTACATACTGCTAATTTTTCTTGTTATTATTGGAATAATGTTTTTATTAAATTCATAAAATTATATAATAATGGAATTACCCCAAATCCAGATATTTTGTGTAACAAAGAAATAAAATTTAATATTTTTTTAAAATTTGCAATAAAAAAATTAGGAGCTGATTTTATAGCTACAGGTCATTATGTAAGAAAATATATTAATAATAATAATATTTATTTATTAAAAGGTAAAGATGAAAAGAAAGATCAAAGTTATTTTTTATATACTATAGGAAATAAAATTAATTATTGTTTATTCCCTTTAGGTTATTTTAATAAAAAAAAAATTAGAAAAATAGCCCAAAAATTAGGTTTAATAAATTCACATAAAAAAGATTCCACAGGGATTTGTTTTATAGGTAAAAGAAAATTTAGCAAGTTTATAAGTAAATATTTATGTAATAAACCTGGATTAATTATTTCAGATAAAAATAAAAAATTAGGAATGCATAATGGATTAATTTACTATACATTAGGTCAAAGAAAAGGAATTGGAATTGGAGGTGTAAAAAATCTTAATCAAAACCCTTGGTATGTAATAGAAAAAAATATTAAAAATAATAATCTTATTGTTTCTCAAAAAAAAAATCATCCAAAAATAATGTCTATTGGAATTATAGTTAAAAATATACATTGGGTAAATAAAAAAGAAATTAAAAATTTTTTTTTTTGTAAAGTAAAAATAAGATATCGTCAAAAAGATATATCTTGTTTTGTAAAAAAAAAAAATGAAAAAAAATTAAATGTAATATTTGATTACCCAATATGAGCTGTAACACCAGGACAATCTGCTGTTTTTTATTTATCTGATATATGTTTAGGTGGTGGTATTATTAAAAATATTATCACTTTATCAAGTTATAATAATTTGATTGTTAAAAAATATTTTAAATGATGTAAATTATTTTATTTATTAATGTTTTAATATTACAGGGGCGAAGAGATTTGAACTCCTAACTATCGGTTTTGGAGACCGGTGCTCTACCATTTGAACTACGCCCCTAATTTTTATATTAATTTAATAATAAAACATATTTTTTTTTTTTACAACTACTAAATTGTTAAAATTATATCTTATATATATATAAAAATTTATATTAATATTTCACTTTCTAATACATTAAATCAGTAAAAAAAAAAAATTTAATTTTAATAATATAAATTATGTTTAAAAATTTATAAATATTTTTTATAAAAATTAATTAAATTATTTTTATTTGAATTATTGTTGATATTATTTTTATCATTTATTTTTTTAAAAATTTTAGTAGATAATTTTTTACCTAATTCAACCCCCCATTGATCAAAACTATAAATATTAAATAATACACCCTGGGTAAAAATTTTATGCTCATAAAGTGCTATTAAAGCCCCTAAATTATAAGGATTTATTTCACTTAATAAAATTGAATTAGTAGGTCTATTACCTTTAAAATATTTAAATTTTGATAAATTTAAATTTATTTTATTTTCTTTATTAATATTTTTATTTTTTTTAATATCTAATTTATTACCAAATGCAAGAGCTTTTGTTTGAGCAAAAAAGTTAGATAATAATCTAATATGATGTTTAGAAATATTATTATGACTTAAAACAGGAGCGATAAAATCACAAGGTACTATTTTTGTACCCTGATGAATAAGCTGATAAAATGAATGTTGTCCATTAGTTCCGGGTTCACCCCATATTATAGGACCTGTTTGATAATTTAAAAAATTTCCATTTCTATCAGTATATTTTCCATTTGATTCCATGTTTACTTGTTGAAAATAAGAAGAAAATCTATACATATATTGATCATATGGTAAAATAGCTTCTGTTTCATAATTATAAAAATTATTATACCAAATTCCTATTAAAGCTAAAATTACAGGTATGTTTTCATCAAATTTTGTATTTAAAAAATGGATATCCATATCATGAGCGCCATTTAATATTTTTTCAAAATTTTCAAAACCAATCGATAATGCAATAGATAAACCTATTGACGACCATATAGAATAACGTCCACCAACCCAATCCCAAATTTCAAACATATTTTTTGTATCAATACCAAATTCATTTACTAATTTTTTATTTGTAGATAATGCAATAAAATGTTTTATAATATATTTTTTTTTAATAGCAAAACTCATAAACCAACAAATAGCACTTTTGGCATTATTCATGGTTTCTTCAGTTGTAAATGTTTTAGAAGCTATTATAAAAATAGTTGTTTCAGGGTTAATATATTTTATAACTTCGATAAAATTAGTACCATCTATATTAGAAATATAATGAATATTAAGATGGTTTTTATAATATTTTAAAGACTCATTAACCATATATGGACCTAAATATGAACCCCCGATTCCAATATTTACTATATCTGTAATTGATTTATTTGTATATCCTTTCCAATTTCCAACAATTACATTATTACAAAATTTTTTCATTTTATATAAAATTGAATTTACATCTATCATAATATTTTTATTATTTATATTAATCGGAATATTATAACGATTACGTAATGCTATATGTAATACTGCACGATTTTCAGTTTTATTTATATATTTTCCTTTAAACATTAATAAAATTGATTCTTTTAAATAACATTCATTTGATAAATTGATTAAAATTTTTAATGTTTTTTCTGTAATATAATTTTTTGAATAATCTATCAAAATTTTATTTTTAAAAATTTTAGAAAAATTAAAAAATCTTTTTTTATCTTTTAAAAATAAATCTTTAATATTAATATTTTTCATATATTTAAAATGATTATTTAATTTTTTCCAAGAAATTGTATTAATGGGGTTAATATTTTTCATATTAAATCTCTTTTTTTATATTAAATAAATTTAAAAAAATATTATTACTTAAAATCAAATATTTATAAAAAAATAATTAAATAAAATTTATATAGTTATATGATTTATAATTTTTTTTAAAATATTTAAAATATTAAAAATTATGTTATAATAAAATTATATGGTGATTGTAGCTCAGTTGGAAGAGCCCTGGATTGTGATTCCAGTAGTCATGGGTTCGAATCCCATCAATCACCCATATATAAATATTATTTTTTCTCGGCGAGTAGCGCAGCTTGGTAGCGCAACTGGTTTGGGACCAGTAGGTCGGAGGTTCAAATCCTCTCTCGCCGATAATTCTTAAAAATATAAATTTATTTAATTAAATTAATTTTTTAATAAATTCTTTTAAGATATAATATTAACATTAAAATTGATTATTACTGCTTTGCTTATTTTTATTTTTATTTTATGTTTTCCAATATTTCTTAATACACCATTAGGTAAAATTATATCATTTTTTTTAATATTTATACCTTTTTTAATTATTTCTTCAGATATATCTTTAGATCTTATTGATCCAAATAGTTTACCTTCTGATCCTGATTTCGCTTTAATAATTATTTTTTTTAAATTATTTATTTTAAATAATTTTTCTTTATTATAATTTTCTAATATTTCTTTATTGTTTTTTAATTTGTCTTTTATCTGTGAAAAATATTTAGAATTTTTTTGATTACATTGAATAGCCTTTCCAAACGGAAATAAATAATTTCTAGCATATCCAGATTTTACATTAATTTTTTTACCTAATGATCCTAATTTTTTAACTTCACTTATAAGAATAACATTCATTTTATTTTCCTAATTTATATAATAAAATTTATTCTATAAACTATGATTATCATTATATGGTAATAATGAAAGATATCTAGCTATTTTAATAGCTTTAGAAAGTTGACGTTGGTATTTTGATTTTGTACCTGTAATTCTTTTTGGAATTATTTTACCACTTTCAGTTATATACTTTTTAAGTGTATTTATATCTTTATAATCAATAAAATCAATTTTTTCTGCAGTAAATCGACAAAATTTACGTCTTCTAAAATATTTTATCATAATAAAACCTATTGAGTAATTTATTTTTAAAAAATTTAAAAAAATATTTAAAAATATTTAATTTATTTTTTTTTAAATTTTTTTTCTTCTTTAAATTTCATTATATAAGAATTTTCTTTAATTATATTTTTAACTTTTAAAATAAAAATTCTAATAATTAATTCATTAAATTTAATAATATTTTTTATTTTTTCTAAATTTTCAAAATTAATTTCTACGTTTATTAAAAAATAATAAGCTTTTATTTCTTTATTAATACTATAAGATAAATTACGACACCCCCAATATTCTTTTCTATGAATTAAACCTGAATGTTTTTTAATAAAATCAGTAAATTTTTTAACAATATTTAAAATTTTTTCTATTTTATCAGGATTAAAAATAAGTACTATTTCATAATTTAACAAATAATTAATCTCCTTAATTTAAAAATGAATTAATAATAAAAATTAATTAATTTTAATATTTATTATATAATAAATATTAAAATTAATTAATTTTTATTATTAATTCATTTTTAAATTAAGGAGATTAATTATTTGACATATAAAAATATAATATCATTTGATTTTGGGACAAAAAATATTGGAGTCGCTATAGGTCAATTTATAACTTGTACAGCTCGACCTCTTAAAGAAATCAAAAAAAAAAAAAAATTTATTGGGAAAAAATAAGTAAATTATTAGATGAATGGAAGCCATATGTGATAATAATAGGATTACCATTAAATATGGATGGAAGCGAACAAATAATAACTAATCTTTCACGTAATTTTGCTAATAAAATTAAAATTAAATTTGGTTATAAAATTAAAATGCAAGATGAAAGATTAACTACTATAGAAGCTCGCGAAAAATTATTTAATAAATTTGGTTATAAAGCTTTAAAAAAAACAAATTCTATTTCAGCTGTTATAATTTTAGAAAATTGGATTAAATTATATTTAAAAAAAAAAATATAATAAATTGTTTATGTTTTACCCCCCCTTAAAACAAAAAGAGGGGGGTTTATAATAAATAAAAAAAAAGAATAATGTATTTTTTTATTTATTATTACATCATTCCGCCCATACCACCCATGCCACTATTCATTCCAGAACTATTTGTATCTATTTTATCTTCTTTTGGTAAATCTGTAACCATGCATTCAGTAGTAATCATAAGTCCTGCAATTGATGCAGCATATTGTAAAGCTGATCTGGTTACTTTAGTTGGGTCTAAAATACCCATTTCAATCATATTTCCATATTTCGCTGTTGAAGCATTATATCCTGTATTACCTTTACCATCTTTTACCTTATTAGCAATTACAGATGGTTCTTCACCTGAATTAGATACAATTTGACGTAAAGGGGATTCCATTGCTTTACATGCAACTTTAATGCCAACATTTTGATCTTCATTGTCACCAATTAAATTGGATATTATATTAGCTACTCTAATTAATGCTACTCCTCCCCCAGCAACTACACCTTCTTCTACAGCTGCTCTTGTTGCATTAAGTGCATCTTCGACTCTAGATTTTTTTTCTTTCATTTCTACTTCAGTTGCAGCTCCAACTTTAATAACAGCAACACCTCCTGCTAATTTTGCTATACGTTCTTGTAATTTTTCACGATCATAATCAGAAGTAGCTTCTTCACGTTGTTTATTAATTTGAGATACTCTTCTATTTATCATTAATTTATCACCTGAACCATCAATAATAGTTGTAGTATCTTTAGTAATAATAATTTTTTTAGCTTGTCCCATTTCTTCTATATTAGCTTTTTCTAATTCTAAGCCAATTTCTTCTGAAATAACAGTACCAGATGTAAGAATTGCTATATCCTGTAACATTGATTTTCTTCTATCACCAAACCCTGGAGCTTTAACAGCTGCTACTTTTACTATACCTCTCATATTATTTACAACTAATGTAGCTAAAGCTTCACCTTCAACATCTTCTGATATTATCATTAAAGGTTTTCCTGATTTAGCTATAGCTTCTAATAAAGGTAACATTTCTCTTATATTTGATATTTTTTTATCTGAAAGTAAAATATAAGGATTTTCTAATTCAACAATTCCAGTTTCTGGTTTATTTATAAAATAAGGAGATAAATAACCACGATCAAATTGCATACCTTCAACAACATCTAATTCGTCTTGTAACCCTGAACCCTCTTCTACTGTTATAACACCTTCTTTTCCTACTTTAGCAACTGCTTCTGCAATTAATAAACCTACTTTTTCATCTGAATTTGCAGATATAGTACCTACTTGTGCAATAGATTTAGAATCAGAACAAGGAACTGATAATTTCTTTAATTCTTTTACAGCAGCGGTAACGGCTTTATCTATACCCCGTTTTAAATCCATAGGATTCATTCCAGCAGCTACAGCTTTCATTCCTTCACTAACTATAGATTGAGCTAACACAGTAGCAGTTGTAGTACCATCACCAGCTGAATCATTAGCTTTAGATGCTACTTCTTTTACCATTTGAGCTCCCATATTTTCAAATTTATCTTCTAATTCGATTTCACGAGCAACCGTAACACCATCTTTTGTTATAGAGGGAGAACCAAATGATTTATCTAAAACAACATTTCTACCTTTAGGACCAAGTGTTACTTTTACTGCATTTGCTAAAACATTAACACCCTTAAGCATTTTAGAGCGAGCATCATTTCCAAATTTTACATCTTTTGCTGACATTTTTAATTTTCCTTAAATATATTTAATTAAATATTTATTAATTAATATTAATTTTCAATAATTGCTAAAATATCACTTTCAGACATTATTAAAACTTCTTTTTCTTCTATTTTTTCAACTTTTACACCATAACCATCATTAAAAATTACCATATCACCTATTTTTACATCCAAAGATTTTACTTTACCATTATCTAAAACACGACCTTTTCCCACAGCTAAAACTTTTCCATGAGTAGATTTTTCTGCAGCAGATCCTGTTAAAACAATTCCACCAGAAGATTTTGCTTCAATTTCTTTACGTTTTACGATAACTTTATCATGTAATGGACGTATTTTCATTTTAACCCCAAATATAAAAAAATTTCTGTAATTTTATTATTTAATTAATTAATTTTAATATAAAATATATATGGTATCTTTCATAATTGCTTCAATGGGGTTAAATTTTTTTATGTTTAATATTAATTTATTATTAAATTAATACTTTATTTTTATAGCAGATTTAATTATTTCTGTAAAATAATTAGGATTTAACGAAATATTTCCTATGATTAAACCATCAATATCAGGTTGTTTAAGATAATAAGAAGCATTTGTTTGATTAACAGATCCTCCATATTGAATAACTATTTTTTTAGATATTTCTAAATCATATTTAGATATATGATATCTAATAAATTTATTTACTTTTTGTACATAATTAGGTTCTGCTGATTGACTATTTCCTATAGCCCATATAGGTTCGTATGCAATAACAGTATTATGTAATGATTCAATTCCTAATTTTTTTATTATCTTATCTATTAAATTAATACATATTTTTTCTATTTTTCCATTTTTTTTATCTTCAAGATTTTCACCTATACATATTATAGGTATAATGGATTCTTTTTTTAATATAGATAATTTTTTAATTACAATTTCATCATTCTCATTATGATTAAAACGTCTTTCTGAGTGTCCTATTATAGTATATTTAACACCTAAATCTTTTAACATTTTAGCTGATGTTTCCCCAGTAAATGAACCAAATAAATGAGTATCTACATCTTGAGAACCTAAAATAATTTTGGATTTATATACTTTTTTTTGTACAAAATCAAGATAAACATGGGGTGGAGTAATAACTACATTACATTTTGTTTTAATTTTTTTTAAATTATTATTTAAAACAGTTATTATTTCATTAATTATATATTTTGTACCATTTAATTTCCAATTTCCAACAATTAGAGGATATCTCATTTTATTACCTTAATTATTTAAAATAATAAAAAATATTTTATATTTATTAACTTTTATTTTATTAATTACCAATAATTTTCTGTTGTTATATTTCCATTAACTTTAAACAAGTTTTTTTTCATACCCTTAAACTTTTCTAATATTTTTGTAGTATCTTTTATCATATCAGGGTTTCCACATAACATTACATGACTATTTTTTTTATTAATATTTAAATTTACTGAATATTCTAATATTCCATTATATATCAACAAAGGTATTCTTCCTGATATTGATTGATATACTTGTTCTCTACTTATAATTTTTTTAAATAATAATTTATTTTTATATTTATTTTTAAGAATTTTAATTTTATTTTCATAATTAAATTCTTTATTTAAACGAACTGAATGTACTAAAATTATTTTTTCGAATTTATTTATACCTTCTTTGTGCTTTAATATAGATAAATATGGACCTATTGCTGTACCTGTTGATATCATCCATAAATTTTTACATGATTGAATATTATTTAAAATAAAAGAACCTAAAGATTCTTTTCTCAGATAGACAATATCTCCTTTTTTTAAAATATTTAAATATTTACTAAGTTTTCCTGTCTTAATAGAAATTAAATAAAATTCTAAATGATCAGATTTAGGAGTATTTACATACGAATAAGATCTATGTATATTTTTTTTATTAATCTTTAATCTTATTTTTGTAAATTGCCCAGCGATAAAAAAATTAACAGGAGCATTTAGAATTAAAGTAAAAATATCTTCTGTCCAGTGTTTTATATTAATTACTTTACCTTTTACCCATTTATTCATAAAATTTATCTCTTTATTATATTTTAAATTTTATAATTTAATTTAAAATAAATACTTATAATTTATTAATATTAAAAATATATTTCATACATAATATAATTATTTATTTTTCGATTAAATTAAAGTATAAATTTACTCAAATCTTCTTTTAAAGTTAACTTATTTAAGTTATTAATTACATATAATTTATTTATAGAGATATTTTTTCCTTGATATTTAATTAAATTATAAGATATATCTTCCATTAAAGTTTCTATTACAGTATGAAGACGTCTTGCTCCTATATTTTCTGTATTTTCATTTATTTTCCATGCATATTCAGCTATACATTTTATTCCATCTTTAGTAAAATTAATATTTATTCCATCAGTCTTCATTAATTCAATATATTGATTAGTAATAGATGAGTTAGGTTCTATTAAAATTCTTTCAAAATCTTTGGATGATAACATATCTAATTCTACTTTAATTGGTAATCGTCCTTGTAATTCAGGTATAAGATCTGAAGGACTTGAAATTTGAAAAGCACCAGATGCAATAAATAAAATATAATCTGTTTTTACCATTCCATGTTTTGTAGATACTGTGCAACCTTCAAGTAAAGGTAAAAGATCTCTTTGAACACCTTCTCTAGAAATATCTGGACCGTAAGATTCACCAATCTTACATATTTTGTCTATTTCATCAATAAATACAATGCCATTTTGTTCTACATATTCAATTGTTTTTTCTTTAATGTTTTCAGGATTTAATAATTTATTAGATTCTTCTTCTGTTAATAATATTAAAGCTTCTTTTATTTTTATTTTTCTTATTTTTTTTTTATTTCCAGAAATATTTTTAAACATTAATTGTAATTGATTTGTCATTTCTTCCATTCCTGGTGGTGCCATAATTTCCAAACCCATAGATGAAGATAAATTTATTTCTATTTCTTTATCATTTAATTTACCTTTACGTAAATTTTCTCTAATTTTTTTTCTAGTATTTTTATAATTTTCAGTATTCTCTTTTGTTTTATTAAAATTTACAGGATATGGTATAATTACATCTAAAATACGATCTTCTGCAAGTAATTTTGCATTTAATTTATTTTTTTTAATATATTTATTTTTAATCATCTTAAAAGATGTATCAGTTAAATCTCTTATTATTGAATCAACTTCTTTTCCAACATACCCTACTTCAGTAAATTTAGTAGCTTCAACTTTAATAAAAGGAGCTTTAGATAATGTAGCTAATCTTCTTGAAATTTCAGTTTTACCAACACCTGTTGGTCCTATCATTAATATATTTTTTGGTGTTATTTCATTTCTTAATTTTTTTTCAACTTTCATTCTTCTCCAACGATTTCTTAATGCTATTGCAACTGCTTTTTTTGCTTTTTTTTGACCTATAATATAACAATCTAATGATTTTACTATTTCCATAGGTGTCATTTCAGACATGTTTATTATCCTTAATCTTTTTTTTTATATTTTAATTCTTCAATAGTATAAAAATTATTAGTATATATGCAAATATTACTAGCTATTTTTAATGATTGATTAACTATTTCAATAGCACTAAGATTAGTATTTTTTAATAATGCTATTGCTGCAGATTTAGCATAATTTCCACCTGAACCTATTGCAATAACATCATTTTCAGGTTGAATAACATCCCCATTACCACTAATAATAATTGATGATTTTTCATCTGTTACCGCTAATAGTGCTTCTAAACGTCTTAATAAACGATCATTTCTCCAATCTTTAGCTAATTCAACAGCTGATTTTATTATTTGACCTTGATAAGAATCTAATTTTCTTTCAAAAAGTTCAAATAATGTAAAAGCATCAGATGTACCACCTGCAAAACCTGCTATAACATTTTTATTATATAATCTTCTAACTTTTTTAACATTTCTTTTCATTACAGTGTTTCCTATAGTAGCTTGTCCATCACCACCCATTACAACACATTTATTTCTTCTTACACTTAAAATAGTTGTCATTATAAAATCCTTAAAAAAAAATTTATTAAATTTAAAATATTTTTTAAAAATTTTATTAAACTTAACTTTTATAAAATATAAAAAATTTAATATTTATTAAATTTTTTAAAATAAAAATATTATTTTTTTATAATACATGATATTATATTTTTTATATAAATAAAGCAATAAATTTGTTTAAAATATTAATTTAATATATAAAATATGTTGATATTATTTATATTAAATAATTAATATATAATTTATAATTTAATTTATTAATAATTAAGGAAAATAATGAAAAAAAAAATTCATCCATATTATGAAAATTTAACTGCAATATGTTCTTGCGGTAATATATTAAATATATTTTCAACTATTAAGAAAAAAAAAATTAACATTGATATTTGTAGTTCATGTCATCCATGTTTTACAGGACAGCAACGTAAAATAAATATTGGTGGAAGAATTGATAAATTTAATAAGCGTTTTAATTTTAAAAAAAAATAGTATTTTTTAATTTATGCAATATAACGGACATTTAATATTTGCTTTATCGATAATTATCTTATCAAAAAAAATTTTTATTACAAATATATTAGGTAATGGTGATTGGTGGCATATAATACCAGGAGTATTATTAACATGCTTGCTTCCAGATATAGATCATCCTAAATCTTTTCTGGGTAAAAAAATAAAATGGTTATCTGTGCCTTTAAATAAAGTATTAGGTCATCGTGGTTTTACTCATAGTTTATTTATATTAGTATTATTTATATTTTTTTTTAAAATAAATATTTTTTTAAAAAAAAATATACCTATTGATTCATTTCAATCTATGATAATTGGTTACATTAGTCATATTATCTCTGATATACTTACTCCATTAGGTGTTCCTTTATTTTGGCCTTTTAAATTTAGATTTGTATTACCTTTATTAAATAAAAATAAATATAAAGAAAAAATTTTATGTATTTTTTTATTTTTTTTTGCTTTAATATATTAAATATTAAATTTAATATTTGAATAAATATAAATTTATTAAATTTGTAAAAAATAAAATTATTTAAATTTAGATTTATTTACAAATTTAATTTATATAAGTAAATATATTTTTTTTGGAGATTTAATGGTATTTATAAAAGATATTGTAAATGCTTTAAGATTTTTAAGTATTGATGCAATAAGACATGCTAATTCTGGACATCCAGGAGCACCTATGGGTATGTCAGATATTGCTGAAGTTTTATGGCGTGATTATATTAAACATAATCCATGTAACCCTCAATGGATTAATCGTGATCGATTTATTTTATCAAATGGACATGCATCTATTTTATTATATAGTATATTACATTTAACTGGTTATAATATTTCTATAGAAGATATTAAAAATTTTCGTAAAATTAATTCTAAAACACCAGGTCATCCAGAATGTTTTCATACAAAAGGTGTAGAAGTTACAACAGGTCCTTTAGGTCAAGGTATAGCTAATGCAGTTGGTATGGCCATAGGAGAAAGAACATTATCTAATCAATTTAATAGATTAAATTTTAAAATTATAAATCATTATACTTATTTATTTATGGGTGATGGTTGTTTAATGGAAGGAATATCTCATGAAGCTTGTTCTTTAGCTGGTACATTAAAATTAGGTAAATTAATTGCATTTTATGATAATAACGGTATATCCATAGATGGTAAAATAGAAAATTATTTTAATGATGATACTGCTTTACGTTTTAAATCATATGGATGGCATGTTATAAAAAACATTAATGGTCATAATAGATATTCAATAAAATTAGCTATTAAAAAAGCGAGAAAAATTAGAGACAAACCTTCTATTTTAATATGTAATACTATTATTGCATTTGGATCACCATCAAAATCTGGAACTCCAGAATCTCATGGTTCTCCTTTAAGTAATAAAGAAATATATGATACACGTAAAAACCTTGATTGGAAATATCCACCTTTTATAATTCCAGAAAATATATATTTTAGTTGGGATGCTAAAAAAATAGGTATAAAAAATGAATCAAAATGGAATAAAAAATTTAATATTTATAAAAAAAAATTTCCATATCTTGCAAAAGAATTAATAAGAAGAATATCAAAAAAACTACCTATAAATTTTAAAAAATATATTAATGACATTATTAAAAATAATAAAAAATATTCAAGTAACATATCTGGTAGGAAATCATCTAATATTTTTTTAGAATCAATTGGACCGTTTATTCCTGAATTAATTGGAGGTTCAGCTGATTTATCTAATAGTAATTTAACAAAATGGTCAAAATCAAAACCAATATTTAAACATCATTATGGAAATTATATACATTATGGTGTTAGAGAATTTGGTATGACTGCTATAGCTAATGGAATATATAAATATGGAGGTTTTATACCATACACTTCTACTTTTTTAATATTTTCAGATTATGCTATAAATGCTATAAGAATGTCTGCTCTAATGAAATGTCATCATATTATGATTTATACACATGATTCTATTGGTGTTGGAGAAGATGGACCAACTCATCAACCAATAGAACAATTATCTCATTTAAGAATGATTCCAAATTTAAGTACTTGGCGTCCTTGTGATACATTAGAAACTTTTTTTTCTTGGAAATTTGCTATAAAAAGAAATAAAGGACCTACTGCTATTGTATTATCTCGTAATGATTTAATTTATCAAAAAAGAAATAAAAACCAAATTTTAAATATATCACGGGGGGGTTATATAATTAGAGATTGTAAATGTATTCCAAATTTAATTATTATTGCTACAGGATCAGAAGTAAATTTAGCAATAAATTCGTATAATCATCTTAAAAAAATTGGTTATCAAGTTAGAGTTGTATCTATGCCTTCTACAGATGTTTTTGATTCACAAGAAAAAAATTATAAAGAATTTGTTTTTCCTAAAAAAATAAAATCAATAATTGCAATTGAAGCTAGTGTTTCAGATTTTTGGTATAAATATACAGGATTATATGGTAAAATAATAGGTATAAAAACTTTCGGTAAATCAGGTTCTTCTAAAGAATTATTTAATTTATTCAAATTTAATTTACAAAATGTAATAAAACAAGCAAAAAAAATTATTAGTTAATATTTTATGTTTATTTAAATTGTTAAATTAAATTTAATAATTTAAATATTAATATTTAATATTCATTAATTTAATTATTAACAAAATTAATTTTTTAAAAAAAAAATTAAAAATGTTTAAGGTTTTTCTATGAATTATAATTTATTTAAAAGCTTAAACAAAAAACAAATGGAAGCTGTTTTATCAGCAAATAATAATTTATTAGTACTTGCTGGAGCTGGTAGTGGTAAAACAAATGTTATAATAAATAAAATTGTATGGTTTATAAAAATTAAAAATTACTCTCCTGATTCAATAATGGCTGTTACTTTTACAAATAAAGCTGCAGAAGAAATGAAATATAGACTTAAAAAAATAATAGGTGAACAAGAAAAAAAAATATGGATTGGAACTTTTCATGGATTAAGTAATCGTATTTTAAGAAATCATTATAAAGATGCAAATCTTCCAAAAAATTTTCAAATATTAGATAATGAAGATCAAATTAGATTAATTAAAAATTTATTAACTTCTATGAAACTTGATGAAAAAATATGGAATCCTAGTAAATTATTACTATATATAAATAATTATAAAGATAAAGGAATAAGACCATTTATTCAAAATAATAATAAAAATTATTTTATAAAGATAAAACAAGAGATTTATAATAAATATCAAAACTTATGTGATAAATTAGGTTTAGTAGATTTTTCTGAATTATTAATAAGATCTTATGAAATGTTTATTAAAAAACCTTATATAATTAAAAAATATCATAATCGTTTTAAAAATATTTTAGTAGATGAATTTCAAGATACAAATATTATTCAATATGATTGGATTAAAATTTTAAAAAATATAAATTGTAATTTAATTATTGTTGGTGATGATGATCAATCAATTTATGGTTGGCGTGGTGCAAAAATAGAAAATATATATCAATTTTTAAAAGATTATCCTAATACTAAAACTGTTAGATTAGAACAAAATTACAGATGTACAAATAATATATTAAAAGCTGCAAATTCTCTTATATCTAATAATAATTTTAGATTAGGTAAAACATTATGGACCAAATGTGAATTAGGTGATCCTATTAATATATATTCTGCTTACAATGAAATAGATGAAGCTAATTTTATAGTAAATAAAATTAGAATAGCTAAAAAAAAAAAAGTATCTTTAAAAGAATTTGCTATCTTATATAGAAGTAATTCACAATCAAGAATTTTAGAAGAATATTTAATAAAAGTAAATATACCTTATTTAATTTATGGAGGTATTAGATTTTTTGAACGTTCAGAAATAAAGAATACTTTATTTTATTTTAGATTAATTTTAAATCGTAATGATGATATTGCATATGAAAAAATTGTCAATATTCCAAATAGAGGAATAGGAGAAAAAACATTAAAAATAATAAAAAAAACTTCTAAAGTTCTAAAAATGAATTTATGGAAATCAAGTTGTTATTTAATTAAAAATAATATATTAAAAAAAAATATAAATAAATCAGTATTAAATTTTATAAATCTTATAAATAAATTATCAAAAGAAATAAATAATTTACCTATTCATATCCAAACTGATCTAGTGATTAAAAATTCTGGACTTTGGAAAATGTACAAAAAAGAAAAAATTAATAAAACTTATTCCAAATTAGAAAATTTATCAGAACTTATTAATGCTACAAAACAATATAATGATATTAATGGAATTTCTAAAAATTCTATGTTAGAATTTATTTCTAATGCATCTCTAGATAATATAAGTTTTAAGAATTATAAAAAAACTGAAGCAGTAACATTAATGACAATACATTCTTCAAAAGGATTAGAATTTAAACAAATATTTATTGTTGGAATGGAAGAAGGAATATTTCCTAATAAAATATCAACACATTCTATAGAACAATTAGAAGAAGAACGTAGATTAGCATATGTTGGTATAACCAGAACAATTAAAAAATTAACAATAACATATGCAAAAAAAAGAAAAATATATGGAAAAGAAAAAAATAGAAAACCATCTAGATTTATAAAAGAAATACCAAATGCATGTATTAATAATGTTAATTTAAATTATAATTATATTAAAAATAAAAATTATAATAAAAATTATATAATAGGTAAACAAGTAAAACATAATAAATTTGGTTACGGAATAATTATTAAAATTAATATTATTAATAATAATAAAATTATAAAAGTTAAATTTAATAATGATAAAATTAAAATTTTTACTTTGAAATATAATAATTTTGAAATAATTAATTAGAATTAATTATTAAAATATATTGTTCAAAAAATGTAACTTTACCGGTCTATAAAGACCGGTAAAGTTAAACTATAAGCCGGGTTCTGTTTTAGACAGTCATTAATCTAGACTATTTTTCACAAAATAGTTCTAAGCAGCTCACCCGAGTAATAAATGCGGGCAACATTATTAATCTCATATTTAGCTTTTCTCCAGGTGGAGTTTACATTGCCAATATTGTTACCAATATTGCGGTATGCTTTTACCAAACCATTTCACCCTTACCTTATATTAAAAGGTGGTTTTTTTTCTGTTGCACTTGTCGTAGGTTTTCACCCCCCAGAAGTTATCTGGCACCAAGCCCTATGGAGCCCGGACTTTCCTCTTTTTAATTTAATTAATAAATTTAATAAAAAGCGACTGTCTGTTTAACTTATATATAAAATTATATAATAATTAATTATTTTTATCATTATAAATTTTATATAATATTTATTTTATAAAATTATTATATTTTAAAAGATTTTTATATAAAAAGTTTTTATTAATAAAATAAATATTTGATGTTAATTCAACTGATTTTTTAAAAGTTAATTCATTTAAAAGAAATTTAAAAGTATTAATGATATTATCATTTAAAATATTTTTTTTTTTTTTATATCCTTCTACAATAATAGATAATTCACCTTTATATCTGGTTTTATCAGTTTGTAACCATATTAAAATTTTTTTAATTGTATCACCATAAATTGTTTCCCAATATTTTGTAATTTCTCTTGCTATTACTATATATCTCAAACTACCAAAATATTTTTTCATATATTGAATAGTTTTAATAACTCTTAATGAAGTTTCATAAAAAATTAATGTTCTTCTTTCTTTTTTTAAAGATTTAATTAAATTTATTTTTTTTTTATTTTTAGATGGTATAAAACCTTCATAACAAAATCTATCTGATTTTATACCGGATCCTGATAATGCAGTAATTGCTGCACAAGCTCCTGGTAGTGGTATGACACGAAAACCTAATTTATAACAATTTTTTACTATCAAATATCCTGGATCATTAATAATAGGTGTGCCAGCATTACTTACAATTGCTATACTTTTACCTTCTTTTAATTTTAATAATAAATATTCTGTTTTTTTAATTTCATTAAATTTATTGAAAGATAATATATTATTATTAATAGAAAAAAAATTTAATAAAATTCTAGTAACTCTTGTATCTTCTGATAAAATTATATTTACTTTTTTTAAAATTATTAAAGCACGTATAGTTATATCTTGTATGTTACCAATCGGAGTTGGAACAATATATAAAGTTGATTTTAAAATATTTTCATTTTTAAATTTATTCATATTTTATATATTTTAATTAAGTTTATTTATTTGATAATGTATATATTTAATGAATATATGTTATTAATTATTTAAAAAATATTATTTAATTATTAATTAATAATAATTATGTTAAAAAAAAATTAACGTTTAGAAAATTGAGGTTTGGATCTTGCTTTACGTAAACCAATTTTTTTTCTTTCAACACGTCTAGAATCTCTAGTTATAAATCCTGATTTTCGAAGTTCTTTTTTAAATATTTCATTATATTTTATTAAAGCTCTAGAGATACCATGACGTATTGCTTCTGATTGACCAGTAGTTCCACCTCCTTTTACAGTTATATATAAATCTATTTTTTTTAAAATTTTAAATAAATTTAAGGGTTGGTATATAACATATATAGATGATTTTAAATTAAAATAATTATTAACATTACGTTTATTAATAGTAATATTTCCTTTACCATTTTTAATAAAAACTCTTGCTGAAGCACTCTTACGTCTACCAGTTGCATAATATATATGTTTATTCATTATATTTTCCTATTAAATTAATAAAATTTCAGGTTTTTGAGATTGATGATTATGTTTTTTATTATTATAAATTTTAAGTTTTTTTAACATATTTCGACCTAATGGTCCTTTGGGAAGCATACCTTTTACAGCATTTTTAATTATAAAATTTGGATTTTTCAATAATTTATCTTTATAAGAAGTTTTTTTTAATCCCCCAATGTATCCACTATGTTTATAATATATTTTTTTTTCAAATTTATTTCCTGTTACTTTAATTTTTTTTGAATTAATAATTATTATATAATCTCCATTATCAATATTTGGAGTATATTCAGGTTTGTTTTTTCCACTTAAAATAATTGATAATTTAGTTGCAAGACGTCCAAGTATTTTGTTTTTAGCATCTACAATATACCATTTTTTAATAATTAATTTCTTATTTGTATATAAATTTTTCATTCTTTATTACTCGATATAAAATTTTTACAAAAATAAAATTTATATATAAATATATCATATAAATATATATTTAATTAAATTAAATAAATTTAAATAAATAATATCTTTTATATAAAATATGTTAATATTAAAATTAAATAAAAAAATTATTTTAAAAAAAATATAAATTAATAATTATTAAATGAAAGATCATGAAAAAAAAATATAATTTTGAAATAATAGAAAAAGATATATATAATGAATGGGAAACAAAAGGTTATTTTAAACCTAATAATAAATTAAATAAAAGTTATTGTATTATACTTCCGCCGCCTAATATAACAGGATATTTACATATTGGACATGCATTTCAACACACAATAATGGATATTTTAATACGTTATAATAGAATGAAAGGAAAAAATACACTTTGGCAAGTAGGAACTGATCATGCAGGCATAGCTACACAAATATTAGTAGAGAGAAAAATATATCAAAAAGAAGGAAAATTAATTAAAGATTATAAAAGAAAAGAGTTTATTAAAAAAATATGGGAATGGAAAAAAAAATATGGTAATAAGATTACAAATCAAATAAGGAGATTAGGAAGTTCTGTAGATTGGAATAAAGAAAGATTTACTATGGACAATAAAATGTCTTATGCTGTTAAAAAAGTTTTTATAAAATTATATAATGATAATTTAATTTACAGAGGGAATAGATTAGTAAACTGGGATTCAAAATTAAAAACTGCAATTTCAGATTTAGAAATAGAATATAAATATTCATATAAAAATACATGGTATATTAGATATTTTTTATATAAAAATGAATATACTAATGAAGGTTTTAATTATCTAGTTATATTTACTACAAGACCAGAGACTATTTTTGGTGATACAGCTATATCAGTAAATCCAAAAGATAAAAGATATAAAAATTTAATAGGTAAATTTGTATTAATTCCAATTATTAATAAAATTATACCTATAATAGGAGATTATTATACAGATATAAATAAAGGAACAGGTTGTGTTAAAATAACACCAGCTCATGATTTTAATGATTATGAAGTTGGAAATCGTAATTCATTACCAATAATAAATATTTTTAATCAAGAATGTAAAATTCTTAAAAAAGCTATAATTTTATATAAAAAAAATATTTTTGTTAAAAAATTATATAGAAATATACCATATACATTTCAAGGATTAGATAAATTTAAAGCAAGAAAAAAAATTATATCTATTTTTAATAAAATAGGAATTTTAGTTACATGTAAATTAAACTATTCAAAAATTCCTTATAGTAATAAAAGCAATGTTATTATTGAACCAATGTTAACAAAACAATGGTATGTTAGAACTAAAAATATTTCTAAATTAGCTATAGATGTAGTAAAAAATGGAGATATTGAATTTATTCCAAAAAAATATGAAAATATTTATTTTAATTGGATGAAAAATATAAAAGATTGGTGTATTTCTCGTCAATTATTATGGGGTCATAGAATTCCTGCTTGGTATGATTCAAAAAAAAATATATATGTTGGTTATAATGAAAAAGATGTTATAATTAAATATAAATTAAATAAAAAAATATATCTTAATCAAGATAAAGATGTAATGGATACATGGTTTTCTTCATGTTTATGGATTTTTGCTTCACTTGGATGGCCAGAAAATAAAAAATACTTAGATATTTTTTATCCTACAAATGTAGTTGTGAGTGGTTTTGATATTATTTTTTTTTGGATAGCTCGTATGATAATGTTTAGTATGTATTTTATTAAAGATTGTAATGGAAAATCAAAAGTACCTTTTAAAAAAGTTTTTATTACAGGTTTAATAAAAGATGAAAAAGGCAATAAAATGTCTAAATCAAAAGGTAATGTAATAGATCCTATTGATATAATAGATGGTATTTCTTTAAAAAGATTAATTAAAAAAAGAACTAGCAATATGATAAATCCTAAATTATCAAAAAAAATAATTAATCAAACTAAAAAAACATTTCCTTATGGAATAAAATCTTATGGAATTGATGCATTAAGATTTACTATGACATCTCTTGCTTCAAATGGTATTGATATTAAATTTGATTTTAACAGATTAGAGGGTTACAGAAATTTTTGTAATAAATTATGGAATGCTAGTAGATTTGTTATCTTAAATATTAACAATATTAAATTTACTTCAAATATTAAAAATAAAAAATTTTTATATGATCAATGGATTTTAACATTACTTAATAAAACTATTAAAAAATTTAATTTTTATATAAATAATTATAGATTTGATTTAGCTGCTGAAATTATATATGAATTTACATGGAATCAATTTTGTGATTGGTATATAGAATGCGTTAAAAGATTAATAATTTTTAAAAAAAAAAATGAATTAATTAATACAAAAAAAACTTTACTTGAAGTACTTAAAAAAATATTATGTTTATTACATCCAATTATTCCTTTTATTACTGAATATATATGGAAATTTATAAAAAATATTACTAATATTAATTCTAATTCTATTATGTTAGAAGAATTTCCATCTTATAATAAAAAATTAATAGATAAATCATCTTTAATAAAGTTTAATTTAATTAAAAAATTAATAATTAATATACGTAAAATTAAATATGAATTTAAAATTAAAAATAAAGAAAAAATATTTTTAATTATTAAAAATATATCTATATTTTTTTTAGAAATAATAAAAAAAAATATAAAAATAATAAAAAGTTTTAGTAATTTAAATGATATTATTTTATTAATAAATAAAAATAAAAATCCTTGTTCTTTTAGAGAATTTATAGATGAAGAAGAATTATTATTTCCAGTTAAAGGATTGATAAATATTAAAAAAGAAATAAATAATATAAAATCAATAATTAAAAAAATAGATTTTAAAATAAAAATTATTTTATTTAAAATTCAAAATTTTAATTTTTATAAATCAGTTAATAAAAATATAATTTTAAAAGAAAAAAATAATTTAATGTTTTTAAAAAAATTAAAAAACAAAAATATTAAAAAATTTAATATATTAAATATTAAATAAAAAAAAATTTACTTTTTTTTAAAAAATACTAAATATCAACAATATATATTTAATATATATATTTTTTTTCTAACTATTTAATTTTTATAAATAAATTACTTATGATAAATAATAATAATATTAGTATCAATTATTATATCAAAAATATAATTATAAAGTTAAGATATTGGGATTATTTATATTATATAAAATCTAAACCAGAAATAAGTGATTTTGAATATGATAATATTATTTTAATATTAAAATATTTAGAAGAAATAAGACCAAATTTAATTAAAAATAATTCTCCTAATATTAAAATTAATTTAAAAATGAATAATAAATTTAAAATAATAAAACATAAAATTCCTATGTTGTCATTAAAAAATATATTTAATGAAGCTGAATTTTTATTATTTGATAAAAAAATATGTAATAAATTAAAAATTAATACAAATATTAAGTATTGTTGTGAACCAAAAATAGATGGATTAGCTATCAATATTATATATATTAATGGAAAAATATGTTTTGCATCTACTAGAGGAAATGGTAATAAAGGTGAGGATTTAACTGAAAATATAAAAAAAATAAAAAATATACCAAATTTTATTAACAAAAATTTTTTTTTTCCTAAATTTATAGAAGTTAGAGGTGAAATTTTTATTTTTAAAAAAAATTTATTAAAAATTAATAAATCATTAATTAATGATGGAAAAAATATTTTTTCAAATACAAGAAATGCAGCTTCTGGAATTGTAAGAAAAACAAAATCTAGTAATAAATATATTAAATTTTTAATGTTTTATTGTTATGGCATTGGTTTTGTAAAAAGTAAAAAATTACCCAAAAGTCATTTTTTATTATTAGAATTTTTAAAAAAATTTAAAATACCAATTAATAAAAAAAAATTATGTAAAAATAAAAATAGTGTTTTAAATTTTATAAAAAAAATTTTTAAAAATAAAAAAAAACTTAAATTTAATATAGATGGTGTTGTTATTAAAGTGGATTCAATAAAATTTCAAAAAAAATTAGGATTACTATCAAAATATCCTAGATGGGCTATTTCATTTAAAGAACATGATAAAGAAAAAAAAACAAAAATAATTGATATTAAATTTACGATAGGAAGAACTGGTATTATAACTCCAATTGCAATTTTAAATCCAGTAAAAATATCAGGTGTTATTATCAAAAAAGCTAACTTACATAATATTAGTGAAATATATAGACTCAAAATAATTGTAGGAGATGAAGTAATTGTTAAAAGATCATGTAATGTTATACCTAAAATTATTAAAGTTATTAAGTTAAATAAACATATTAACAATAATATATTTATTCCTAATAAATGCCCAGTATGTAAAAATAAACTTTATAAATTTAAAAAAAATTTAAAATGTTTTGCTGGTATGTTTTGTAATGCTCAAAAAAAAAAATATATTGAAAATTTTATATCATCCAAAGGAATGAATATTAAAGGCATTAATATTAATATTATAAATAAATTAGTAGATCTTAATATAATAAAAATTCCTTCAGATATATTTAGATTAGATAAAAATATATTAAAATATAAAATAAATTTAAAAAAAAAAATAATTACAAATATATTACATGAAATAGAAAAATCTAAAAATATTAAATTATATAAATTTTTAAATTCACTTAGTATATATGAAATAGGTGAAACAAAATCTCATTACCTGTCTTCTTATTTTAAGAGCTTAAAAAATATTATGAATGCTGATATTAAATCTTTAATAAAAGTGAAAAAAATAGGAAAAAAAAATGCTAAAAATATAATTTGTTTTTTTAAAGATAAAAAAAACTTATTTATCATTAATGATTTACTTAGCAAAGAGGTAGGAGTAAAAATTATAGATGAATAAAATTAATTTTATAAAAATTAAAATTTAATAAAATTAAGTATTTGATTAAATAATTAAATAATATTGTCTGGCAGTTACCTACTCTCGCATGAGGAAACCTCAAACTACCATTGGCGCTACGACGTTTCACTTCTGAGTTCGGTATGGTTTCAGGTGGTTCCATCGCGCTATTGCCGCCAGACAAAAAAATTTATTTTATATTTTTTAAAATTAATATTTTTAACATTCTTAAGAAATATCTTTAATAAAAGAGTTTAAGGAATTGTGAAGTTAAGCCTCACGGGTTATTAGTATCGATTAGCTTAACATTTCGCAATGATTACACATTCGACCTATCAACGTCATAGTCTATAACGACCCTTTAGGAGGGATATACCCTCTGGGAAGAATAATCTTGAGGCAAGTTTCCCGCTTATATGCTTTCAGCGGTTATCTTTTCCGTACGTAGCTACCGGGCAATGCCATTGGCATGACAACCCGAACACAATAGGTACGTCCATTCCGGTCCTCTCGTACTAGGAACAGCCCCTCTCAATCTTCCAACGCCCACGGCAGATAGGGACCGAACTGTCTTACGACGTTCTAAACCCAGCTCGCGTACCACTTTAAATGGCGAACAGCCATACCCTTGGGACCTACTTCAGCCCCAGGATGTGATGAGCCGACATCGAGGTGCCAAACACCGCCGTCGATATGAACTCTTGGGCGGTATTAGCCTGTTATCCCCGGAGTACCTTTTATTCGTTGAGCGATGGCCCTTCCATGCGGAACCATCGGATCACTAAGACCTGCTTTCGCATCTGCTTGAATTGTCATTCTCGCAGTTAAGCTAGCTTATGCCTTTGCACTAACTTCACGATTTCCGACCGTGATTAGCTAACCTTTGTACTCCTCCGTTACTCTTTAGGAGGAGACCGCCCCAGTCAAACTACCCACCAGACACTGTCTTCGACCCGGATTACGGATCTGAGTTAGAATATTGAGTATTAAAGGGTGGTATTTCAATGTTGACTCCATATAAGCTAGCACTTATATATCAATGTCTCCCACCTATGCTACACATTAAAACTTAATATTCAATGCCAAGATATAGTAAAGGTTCACGGGGTCTTTCCGTCTTGCCGCGGGTACACTGCATCTTCACAGCGAATTCAATTTCACTGAGTCTCGGGTGGAGACAGCCCGGCCATCATTATGCCGTTCGTGCGGGTCGGAACTTACCCGACAAGGAATTTCGCTACCTTAGGACCGTTATAGTTACGGCCGCCGTTTACCGGGGCTTCTATCAATTGCTTTTTGAAAGAAAATCAATAACAACATCAATTAACCTTCCGGCACCGGGCAGGCTTCACACCGTATACTTCCACTTGCGTGTTTGCACAGTGCTGTGTTTTTAATAAACAGTTGCAGCCGGCTTATATCTTAGACTGGCTTCAGCTATAAAGAGATTTCTTTAAAACTTACTACCAGTGTGCCTTATCCCTAAGTTACGGCACTATTTTGCCTAGTTCCTTCACCCGAGTTCTCTCAAGCGCCTTAGTATTCTCTACCTGATCACCTGTGTCGGTTTGGGGTACGATTAATTATATCTTATGGCTTAGAGGCTTTTCTTGGGAGCTTAGCATTAATTACTTTACTATCTAATAGTTAGTCATCACGCCTAAGTGTTTATATTAAAAAAAGGGTTTTCCTATTTTTCCACCCTTACGTTTAAACCGGGATCTACCGTCGCCCGGATAACCTAGCTTTCTCCTTCCCACTTCGCAGATATAATTAGTACAGGAATATTAACCTGTTTGCCATCGACTACGCTTTTCAGCCTCGCCTTAGGGGTCGACTTACCCTGCTACGATTAACGTTGAACAGGAAACCTTGATCTTTCGGCGAGCAGGTTTTTTACCTGCTTTATCGTTACTTATGTCAGCATTCGCACTTCTGATACCTCCAGCTTTCTTTACAAAAAACCTTTACAGGCTTACAGAACGCTCCTCTACCCAGCAAAAAAAATAAAAACTTTGCTGCCGCAGCTTCGGTATATAGTTTGAGCCCCGTTATATCTTCCGCGCAAGACGACTAAACCAGTGAGCTATTACGCTTTCTTTAAATGATTGCTGCTTCTAAGCCAACATCCTGGCTGTCTGAGCCTTCTCACATCGTTTACCACTTAACTATAATTTTGGGACCTTAGCTTGCGGTCTGGGTTGTTTCCCTTTCCACGACGGACGTTAGCACCCGCCGTGTGTCTCCCATGATAAAATTCAACAGTATTCGTAGTTTGCATCGGTTTGGTAATCTTTTATAGATCCCTATCCGGAACAGTGCTCTACCCCTGTAGATTAGTTCATGAGGCACTACCTAAATAGTTTTCGAGGAGAACCAGCTATCTCCCGGTTTGATTGGCCTTTCACCCCTAGCCATAGATCATCCGCTAATTTTTCAACATTAGTCGGTTCGGTCCTCCAGTGAGTTTTACCCAACCTTCAACCTGTCCGTGGCTAGATCACCGGGTTTCGGGTCTATATCTTGAAACTTAATGCCATTTTATGACTCGGTTTCCCTACGGCTTCCTTATTAAGTTAACCTTGCTACAAAATATAAGTCGCTGACCCATTATACAAAAGGTACGCAGTCACAGATTAAAAACTGCTCCTACTGCTTGTACGTATACGGTTTCAGGTTCTATTTCACTCCCCTAACCGGGGTTCTTTTCACCTTTCCCTTACGGTACTAGTTTACTATCGGTCAGTCAGTAGTATTTAGCCTTAGAGGATGGTCCCCCTATCTTCAAACAGGATATCACGTGTCCCGTCTTACTCATTGAAATAATACATTAAATATATTTTAAGATACAGGGCTATCACCTTTTTTGCCGGATTTTCCAAAAACCGTTTTCCTAATATATTTATTGTTTAAATTTCTGGGCTATTCCCTTTTCGCTCGCCGCTACTAAGGGAATCTCATTTGATTTATTTTCCTCAGGGTACTTAGATGTTTCAGTTTCCCTGGTTTACTTCTTTAAGCTATTTATTTACTTAAAGATGATGTAATATGACTACATCGGGTTTCCCCATTCGGAAATCGCCGGGTATAACGTTTCATATCAACTTACCGACGCTTTTCGCAGATTAGCACGTCCTTCATAGTCTCTGACTGCCAAGGCATCCACCGTATACGCTTAATTACTTAACTTCACAACCTTAAACTTATTAATATAATTAAAACATATTAATTTTAAAAAATTAAATTTAAAAAGATCTATTATTATTAATAATATAATATTTTAAAAATTTTTATTATTAAAATATTAATAATAAAAATAATTAAACGTCCCCTAGGGGTTTTGAACCCCTGTTGCCGCCGTGAAAGGGCGGTGTCCTAGACCACTAGACGAAGGAGACATTAATAAATGTAAAATATAAATTTATTATATAGAATTAGTGGGCACATCATTAGTTTGTCTTACTTTGTATAAGGAGGTGATCCAACCGCAGGTTCCCCTACAGTTACCTTGTTACGACTTCACCCCAGTCATGAATCACAAAGTGGTAAGTTCCATCCTAAAAACAAGGTTAGGTCGCTTACTTCTTTTGCAACCCACTTCCATGGTGTGACGGGCGGTGTGTACAAGGCCCGGGAACGTATTCACCGTGGCGTGCTGATCCACGATTACTAGCGATTCCTACTTCATAGAGTCGAGTTGCAGACTCTAATCCGAACTGAGACATATTTTTTGAGATTTGCTAATTCTTACGAAATTGCTTCTCTTTGTATATGTCATTGTAGCACGTGTGTAGCCCTACTCATAAGGGCCATGATGACTTGACGTCATCCTCTCCTTCCTCCGGCTTATCACCGGCAGTATCCTTTAAGTCCCCGACTTAAATCGCTGGTAATAAAGGAAGAGGGTTGCGCTCGTTGCGGGACTTAACCCAACATTTCACAACACGAGCTGACGACAGCCATGCAGCACCTGTCTCAAAGTTCCATAAAGGCACTAAAATATCTCTATTTTATTCTTTGGATGTCAAGAGTAGGTAAGGTTTTTCGCGTTGCATCGAATTAAACCACATGCTCCACCGCTTGTGCGGGCCCCCGTCAATTCATTTGAGTTTTAACCTTGCGGTCGTACTCCCCAGGCGGTCGATTTAATGCGTTAGCTTCGAAGGTCATAGCTTAATGCTACAACTTTCTAATCGACATCGTTTACAGCATGGACTACCAGGGTATCTAATCCTGTTTGCTACCCACGCTTTCGTACCTGAGCGTCAGTTTTCTCCCAGGGGGTCGCTTTCGCCACTGGTATTCCTCCAGATATCTACGCATTTCACCGCTACACCTGGAATTCTACCCCCCTCTAAGAAACTCTAGTTTAATAGTTTCAAATGCAGTTCTTGGGTTGAGCCCAAGGATTTCACATCTGACTTAATAAACAGCCTACGTACTCTTTACGCCCAATAATTCCGATTAACGCTTGCACCCCCCGTATTACCGCGGCTGCTGGCACGGAGTTAGCCGGTACTTTTTCTTCAGGTAACGTCTATTTTAATGGTATTATCATTAATTTTTCTTCCCTGATGAAAGTGCTTTACAACCCTAAGGCCTTCTTCACACACGCGGCATGGCTGCATCAGGGTTTCCCCCATTGTGCAATATTCCCCACTGCTGCCTCCCGTAGGAGTCTGGACCGTGTCTCAGTTCCAGTGTGGCTGATCGTCCTCTAAGACCAGCTAGAGATCGTTGCCTAGGTAAGCCTTTACCTCACCTACAAGCTAATCTCATCTGGGCTCATCCAAGGGCGAAAGGTCATAAAAATGATCCCCTTCTTTTATCTTAAAAAGATATTATGCGGTATTAGCTACCGTTTCCAGTAGTTATCCCCCTCCTTTGGGCAGATTCCCAGATATTACTCACCCGTTCGCCGCTTGCCGTCAAAGAAAAAAACTTCTTCACGATGCCGCTCGACTTGCATGTGTTAGGCCTGCCGCCAGCGTTCAATCTGAGCCATGATCAAACTCTTAAATTAAAAATTTTTTTTTAATGTTCAACTTTTTTATTGACAAGTACTTAATGTGTGCCCACTAATTTTATATAATAAATTTTAAAAGAGCATTTTATATTAAACAATATTAATAATATATACTTATTTTATTAATAAGTCAAATTTTTTTTAAAAATTAAATTTTTTAAAAACTTTTAATATTTAATTTGTTAAATTATAAAATATATATTTTACTATATTTAATATTTAGTCAATATGTTTTTAAAAATAAATAAAATAATAACAACTAGTTATTAAATAATATATTCAACATATATGTAAATATGTATTTTGAATATATTATTTAAAACAAAAGAGATAAATAAATTTATGATACCAAAAAAAATTTTTATTAAAAAATTAAATTTTAAAAAAGAGTTGAAAAGATTAGATTTAGCTTTATCTGAATATATTAATGTTTATTCAAGATCAAAAATAAAAAAACTTATTATTAATGGTTTAGTTAAGATTCAGAAAAAAAAAATTCTTAATCCAAAAAAAAAATTTTATAAATTAAAAAATATAGAAATAAATGTAAAAGATCTAAAAAAAATTTCAAAAAAAAAAATAAATTTTAAAATAATTTATGAAGATGATGATTTAATTATAATTGATAAACCAAATGGTTTAGTAGTACATCATGGTGTTAATAATTTACATGGTACATTATTTGACGAACTAATAAATTATTATCCTAATATATCTAATATACCTAGAGCAGGTATAATAAATAGACTTGATAAAAACACTACTGGTTTGTTAATTGTTGCAAAAACATTATATTCATTTAATAAATTAAAATTATATTTAAATAAAAAAAAAATAATAAGAAAATATAAAGCAATAACTTTAGGAAAAATTAATTCTCCAGGTACAATAAAATCTTATATTTTAAGACATAAAAAAAAAAGAAACAAAATGTCAATAAATAATTCTAAAGGTAGGTATTCAATTACTCATTATAGTATTATAAAAAAATTTAAATATAATACTTATATTAAATTATGTTTAGATACAGGAAGAACTCATCAAATAAGATTACATATGTCTAGTATTAATCATCCTTTAGTAGGTGATTGTTTATATGGAAAAATTATTAATTTTCCTAAAAATACTCCAAGTTTTTTTTCAAAAAAAATAAATAAATTTAAACGTCAAGCTTTACATTCATATTTATTAAAATTCTCTCATCCTGTTACATCAAAAAAAATGACTTATTGTTCCGAGATTCCAAAAGATATGAAAGATTTAATTAAAATTATTATCAAACATGATAAATTAAAATTTTAATTATTTTTAATTTTTATGTATTTTAGGTAAAAAATTTTTTTTATTATATAAAATTAAATTCTTTTTTCTATAATTTTTAAGTTTATTTATAGTATCATTAATATCTAAGTTTTTAATTGTAAGCTGACCGATTCTATCATCAGAGGTGAAAAATGATTCTTGTTTTTCCATTGTTAATATTTCAGGAATATAAGTAAAATTATTAGATTTTGTTTTTAAAATTGAATAGTCATTACCACGACGTAATTCTAAAGTTACTTCACCTGTTATTTCGCTAGATATCCAACGTTGTACTAAATCTTTTATCATTATTGATTGAGGATCAAACCATTTACCTTGATATAATAAAGATCCTAATTTACGTCCATAATTACGAAATATATTTATAGTATCTTCATTATGAATTCCTGTTAAAAGACGTTCATATGCAATATAAAGAAGTGCCATACCTGGAGCTTCATAAATTCCTCTACTTTTAGCTTCTATAATACGATTTTCTATTTGATCACTCATTCCAATTCCGTGTCTTCCGCCAATTATATTAGCCTCAGTAAATAATTCTAATTTATTTTTAAATGTACATCCATTAATTTTTACAGGAAAGCCATTTTTAAAATTTAAAGTTATTTTTTCTGTTTTAATATTTATTTTATTATTCCAAAATTTTACTCCCATGATTGGATTAATAATTGTAATATTAGATTCAAGATTTTCTAATTTTTTTGCTTCATGAGTTGCTCCAAGAATATTAGAATCAGTAGAATATGCTTTTTCTGAAGACATTTTATATTTAAAACCGTTTTGTTTCATAAAAACAGACATTTCTTTTCTACCGCCAAGATCTTTAATAAAATTAGTATCTAACCAAGGCTTATAGATTTTTAGTTTATTATTTGCTATTAATCCATAACGATAAAAACGTTCTATATCGTTTCCTTTATAAGTACTTCCATCACCCCAAATATTAACATTATCTTTTTTCATATAAGAAACTAAAATAGTACCTGTTACTGATCTACCAAGAGGTGTTGTATTAAAATAAGGCAAACCAGCTGTTATGTTATGAAAAGCTCCACATTGAATAGCTGATATTCCTTCATATACTAGATATTTACGACAATCTATTAATTTTGCTTTTTTTGCACCATATAGTTTTGCTTTTTTTTTAATTTCATTATAATCATTTTCATCAGGCTGTCCTATATTTGCAGTATAAGAATAAACTTTAGCACCTTTTTTATACATCCATAAAAGAGCTGCACTTGTATCAAGACCTCCTGAAAAAGCAATTCCTATTTTTTCATTATCAGGTAATTTTCTTAGAATTTTATTCATTTTTTTTTAAACCAAATAAATTTAAAAATATAATTTTTAAAAAATTAAAAAATTTTTAAAATTTATAAATTAATTTTGTTTTAATTAATAGTATTATTAAGAAATTATATTTTATTAAAATAAATAAATATTTAATTTTTATAAAATTAAATATAATTTATAATTATTTTATATAAAAAATATTGTCAATAAGATTAATAATATTAAATATATATAATTAATATGTTATTTTTAAAAAAAAAATCATAAATTTAAAACAAAGGAATTATATGAATAATTATAATACATTTGAAGTAATTGTTGTTGGAGGTGGTCATGCTGGAGTAGAAGCGTCTATGGCATCAGCTCGTATAGGGTGTAAAACACTTTTAATAACTCATAATATTGATACAATAGGTCAATTATCTTGTAATCCATCTATCGGAGGAATAGGTAAAGGTCATTTAGTTAAAGAAATTGATGCAATGGGTGGAACAATGTCTAATGCAGCAGATAAATCTGGAATTCAATTTAAAATTTTAAATTCAAGTAAAGGATATGCTGTAAGATCTACAAGAGCTCAAGTAGATAGAATGATTTATAATAGAGAAATAATAAAAATCTTAAATAAGCAAAAAAATCTTGTTATATTTCAACAAACAGTAACAAAATTAATAATAAAGAATAATAATATTATAGGACTTATAACTAAAATAGGATATAAATTTTATTCGAAATCTATAGTATTAACTTTAGGTACATTTTTAAATGGTAAAATACATATAGGAATGTCAAAATTAAGAGGAGGTAGAATTGGAAATCAATCTTCTGTTTCTTTATTAAAATATTTAAGTAATTTAAAATTTAAAATAAATAGATTAAAAACAGGAACCCCTCCTAGAATTGATTCAAGAAGTATTAATTTTACTCACTTAAAAAGTCAATTTGGAGATAACCCAATTCCTTTTTTTTCTTTTTTAAATTATAAAAAAAACAATATTAAACAAATACCTTGTCATATTACATATACTAATGAGAAAACTCATGAAATAATTATAAAAAATATTAAAAAAAGTCCTATTTATAAAGGAATTATTGAGGGAATAGGTCCAAGATATTGTCCATCTCTTGAAGATAAAGTAGAAAGATTTTCATATAATAAATATCATCAAATTTTTCTTGAACCAGAAAGTTTAACAAGTAACGAAATTTATCCAAATGGTATTTCAACAAGTCTTCCATTAAAAACACAATTAAAAATAATTCATTCTATTGATGGTTTAGAAAATGCTATAATAACAAGACCTGGTTATGCAATAGAATATAGTTTTTTTGACCCTAGAGATTTAAAACTTACACTTGAAAGTAAATTAATAAATGGTCTTTTTTTTGCTGGACAAATTAATGGAACTACAGGTTATGAAGAAGCTGCTGCTCAAGGTATTTTATCAGGTTTAAATGCAGCAAGATTCGCTAAAGACAAAGATGGTTGGATTCCTAATAGAAATGAGTCTTATATAGGTGTTTTAGTAGATGATTTATGTATTTTAGGAACAAATGAACCGTATCGTATGTTTACATCTAGATCAGAATATAGGTTAATTTTAAGAGAAGATAATGCTGATTTACGTTTAACAGAAATAGGATGGAAATTTGGCATGATAAATGAAAAAAGATGGAAAAATTTTTGCAAAAAAAAAGAAAAAATTATTTTAGAAAGTCAACGTATAAAAGATATTTGGATAAATCCTTTAAGTAGAGATGCTAAAAAATTGAATTTAATTCTTAAAAACCCATTATCACGTAAGTATAATTGTGAAGAAATTTTACGTCGGCCAGAAATAAATTATAAAATTCTTAGTTGTTTAAATTGTTTTTTACCATCATTGAATAATTTAAAAATATCAAAACAAGTTGAAATACAAACTAAATATAAAGGATACATACGTCGTCAAAAAAAAGAAATAATGAAAAAAAAAATAAACGAAAATTATATTTTTCCTAAAAATGTTAAATTTAAAAAAATTAAAGGATTATCAAACGAAGCATATTATAAATTAAATTATTATAAACCATATTCAATAGGTCAAGCTTCAAGAATTTCTGGTATAAAAAAATCAGATATATCTATATTAATAGTTTGGTTAAAAAAAAATAATTTATTATTAAAACATTAAAAATAAATTATTAAATTTAAAAAAAATAATAATTGATATACTAAAATAGTATATATATAATATATTATATCAATTATTATTAAATTAATTAAATTTTTTAAAAAAAAAGGAATTTTATAAATGTCTACAAGAGGTATTAATAAAGTTATATTAATTGGTAAATTAGGAAATGAACCTGAAATAAAAAGCATGGTAAATGGTTCAACAATGGTTAATATTTCAATAGCAACTTCTGAAGTATGGAAAGATAAAAATACTGGTGAAAAAAGAGAAAAAACAGAATGGCATCGTGTTGTTTTTTTTGGTAAAATAGCAGACATTGCAGGAGAATATTTACATAAAGGATCACAAGTATATATAGAAGGTTCTTTACATACAAGAAAATGGCAAGATAATAATGGAAATTATAAATATATAACTGAAATAATAGTAAATATGAATGGTAAAATGCAAATGTTAGGAAATAAAAAAATATTATCTGAAAATAACAATAAAAACAAATTAGACTTAGACTTTAAAAATAATTTTAAAAATTCAGAATTTGCAAAAAATAAATCAATGAATTTAGATAAAAATATAAATGATATTGATATTAATAACGACTCAAATATAGATTTTGATGAAGATATTCCATTTTAGTAACAAATTTTTAAATAAATGTAATAATTAAATATTTATTATTAAATATTTAATTATTACATTTATTTAAAAATTTGATAATTATCTATTTGTATATTAGTATGTTTAATTTTATAATTTTCTAATAAATATTTTTTAATGTAATTTATAACCTTATATGGATTACAATTAATTATTAATTGTACATTAAATGTTAATATTATTTTTTCTCCTATTCTCCATAAGTGCATATTATAAATATCATCAATTTGTTTAACATTTAATTTAATTTTATTTTTTATTTTATCAATATCAAAATTATCAGGTGAACATTCTAGTAATTCATATGTACTTTCTTTCATTAATGAAAATCCACTTATAATTACAATAAAAGATACTAATATAGATAACATAGGATCAAAAAATAAATAGTTTTTATAAAAAATTATTAATGCAACTATAACTGAGCATATAGATCCAATAAAATCTCCAAATACATGTATTGCAGCTGATCTTATAGCAATATTATTAGATCCACTTTTATTTATTAATAAAAAAGATGTTATATTTGCTATAATACCTATAGTTGAACTTATTATCATAGTACAACTTTCTATAGGTTTTGGATGAAAAAATCTATTAGATGCTTCTACTATTATTATAAGTGTTATAAAAAGCATTAAAATAGAATTTATAAAAGCTGCTAAAGTATTTAAACGTAAATAACCAAAAGTATATTTTTTATTAGGTTTTTGAAGTGAATAATAAGATGCTAATAATGACATAAATAAAGAAGTTGAATCTGTAAGCATATGACCTGCATCAGTTAATAAAGATAAAGAACCTGAAAACCATCCTCCTATTGCTTCAATTATCATAAATATAAAAGTAATTATAACAGCAAACATTAGACGTATATTTAATTTTGATTTATTTAAATTAAAATTATTTTTTTTATTATTATACTTTTTTATAATATTCATTAATTTAATTACCATTTTTATTTTAATAAAAAATTAATTTTTTTTTATATATTAATTTATTAATTTAAAAATTATTAAATTTTAATAATTATAACATAAATTTATTTTATTTAAATTAATACAAAATTATATTGTATTTTAATATTTAATTTATAATATTAATATATATTTTTAAAAAATTATCGTTTTTTAAACAAAATTAATTTCAATGATAAATATTACACGTTCTGCTAAAAAATACTTATGTAAATTATTATCTTTTAAAAAAGAAAAAACAGATATAAGAATATCTGTTATTAAAAAAAAAAATAAGAATACATGTATATTAGAATATTGTAAAAATAAAGAAAATAAAAAAAATGATCTAAAAATTAATTTTAAAAATTTTTATATTTATATAGATTTTTTATCTATTAAATATTTAAAAAATGCAAAAATAGATTTAATTTATAAAAATTTAAAATATGATTTAATTATTAATATTCCAAATTTAAAAAATAATAAAATCAATAAAAATAGATCTATTTTAATTAAATTAAATAAATTTTTAAAAAAAGTTATTAAACCTAAGTTAATACAACATGGAGGAGATTTAAAATTAATCAAAATTACATTTGATATGAAAGTTATAGTTAAATTTGATGGTAAATGTAAAAAATGTAAAATGATTACAAATACTTTTGAAAATGAAGTAAAAAAACAAATTATTAATAAATTTCCTCAAATAAAAAAAGTAATAAATATAACTAATATTGATTAGTAGTTTTAATTATAAATATTTTAAAATATAAATACAAAATTTAAAATATATATTTTAAAAATATATTTTAAAAAAACTAAAAATACATTATATAAAATTTTTAAAAAGGAATTATTTTTGAAGAAAAAAATTAAAAAAATAGTAATTATAGGTGGAGGTATTGGAGGGTTAAAATTATCTACAAATTTAGGATTAAAATTTAAAAAAAATGAAAAAATTAGTATTACTTTAATTGATAAAAATCCTAATTATATATGGAAACCACTATTACATGAAGTTGCATCAGGATCTATTGATGAAAATATCAATTCTTTAAATTATTTATATCATTCTAAAAATAATTATTTTAAATTTGAAATAGGAGAAATGATAGATATTGATCGTATTAATAAAAATGTTATATTAGGTGAAATTATTGATAAAAATGGTATTTTAATATCTAAAAAAAGAATCATATTCTATGATATTTTAATCATATCTATAGGTAGCACATCTAATGATTTTAATATACAAGGTGTAAAAGAAAATTGTAAATTTCTTGACGATATAAAACAAGCTAAAAATATTAACAAAAATATAATTAATCTTTTTAATAAATTTTATTTTAAAAAAAAAAAAAAAAAAAAAATAAAAATATCAATAATAGGCGGAGGAGCTACAGGAGTAGAACTTTCATCTGAAATATTAAATACATTTAATGAATTTCAAAAATACAAATCAAATAATTTTGATAAAAATTTATTACAAATAAAATTATTAGAAGCTAGTAAAAACATTTTACCATCGCTGAATAAAAAAATATCTTATTTTACAACAAAAGAACTAATAAAAATAGGAATAAATATTTTAACCAATACTATGGTTACCAAAGTAGATTCTTTTGGATTGTATACAAAAAATAATAAATATATAAAATCAGATATTATGATATGGACTGCTGGTATTAAGGCTCCAGATTTTATAAAAAAAATATCTTGTTTAGAAACTAATAATATAAATCAAATAATAGTTAAAAGTACTCTTCAAACAACTATAGATTCTAATATATTTGCTATAGGTGATTGTTCATATTGTTTATGTAAAGATGGAATTATTTCACCTCCAAGAGCTCAAGCAGCTAATCAAATGGCTTACATTTTATATAAAAATATTATATCAATTTTAAAAAATAAACCATTAAAAAAATATACATATAAAGATAGTGGTACTTTTATTTCATTATCAAAATTTAATTCATTTGGTATTTTAATTAATAATTTTATTAAAAAAAAATTTTTTATAAAAGGAAAAATTGCACGTTTATTATATCTAATTATATATAGAACATATCAGATTTCTTTATATGGTTGTGTAAAAACAGTATTAATAATCATTATTGATTATATTAATAAAAAATTAAGACCTAATGTAAAACTTTATTAATGTAATTTTTAAATATATTTATTTTAATTTTTTAAAAAAATATTTAATTTATTATTCTGCGGGAAATTTTCCGCAGTAATTATCTTACTAATATATTTTAGTATTAATATAAATAAAAATGAATACTTTTTTAATTTATCTATTTTATTTTTTATATTTATATAAAATATATCTAAAGAAATTTTTTAATTACAATTGATACATTAACACCACCAAATCCAAAATTATTAATCATTGCTGTATTTAAATTACAATATTTAGTTTTAGTAATTATATTCATTTTAATTATTTTTGGATCAATATTATATATATTAATACTTGGTGCAATAAAATTATTTTTTAACATTAAAATTGTAAAAATAATTTCATGAACCCCAGAAGATCCAAGAGAATGACCTGTCATAGATTTTGTAGAAGATATGTAAGGTATTTTTGAATAAAAAACCTTACTAATTGAAATTAATTCTACTACATCACCTATAATTGTAGAAGTTCCATGAGTATTGATATAATCAATTGGACAGTTAATATTCTTTATTGCGTTTTTCATACAATTTATAGCTCCTTCACCAGATGGATATAACATATCTTTTCCATCTGATGATGATCCATAGCCTATGATTTCAGAATAAATATAAGCACCTCTTTTTAATGCATGATTTAATTCTTCTATTACAATAATACCAGAACCTCCTGATATAACAAAACCATCACGATTCATATCATAAGCACGAGAAGATTTTTTTGGTTTATTATTAAAATTATTTGACAATAAATTCATAGAATCAAATTTACAAGCAACTTCAAAACATAATTCATCTGAACCGCCAGCAAATATAATATCTTGTTTTCCAAGATTGATAATTTCCATTGCATTACCAATACAATTAGAAGATGTAGAACATGCAGAACTTATTGAATAATTTACTCCTTTTATTTTAAAATAAATACCTAAACATGCTGATATTATAGATGGCATGGATTTTATTAAAATATAAGGATTCATATTTTTTTTATTTAAATAAAATGACAAATTATGTTTATTGTGCAAAAATCCAATTCCAGATCCAACAATAACACCAGTTCTATAATTAGATATCATGGATTCACTAAGTTTTGCATCTTTTATTGCATCTATCATAGATATGATAGCATATATAGAAGATTTATTCATAAATCTAAATAATTTTCTATTTATATTTATTTTTTTTTTTAATTTTATATTTCCACATACTTGACTTTTCATACCATATTTTTTAAATTTTTTAGAAAAAACAATACCAGATTTACCATTTATTAATGATTTTAAAATTTCATTTTTATTATTTCCAATACTTGATATTATACCCACTCCAGTAATAACAGCGCGTTTCATTTTTTTAACCAATTATTTTAATTTAAATATTTATTTTTAAAATTAATAAAATTTAAAAAATTTATTATATTAAATATAATATATATAATATATTATATATATTTTAAAATAAATATTAATTAATATAAGTAAAATAATATATTTTTTTAAATATTTAAAGGAATTATAAATGAAAGATAATTTATCTTATGATATAGACCCAATTGAAACAAAAGAATGGTTACATTCAATTGAATCTGTTATAAGAGAAGAAGGTATTGAAAGGGCTAAATTTATAATAAATAAAGTTTTAAAAAAAATTAATAAAGAAAAAAAAAATAATTATAATAATGATTATATCAATACTATAACTTTAGAAAATGAACCTATTTATCCAGGAAATATAGAAATAGAAAAAAAAATTTGTTCTTTTGTAAGATGGAATGCTTTAATGATAGTATTAAATGCATCTAAAAAAAAAAAAGATCTTGGAGGTCATATAGCATCATTTCAATCTATTGCTGATATATACGAAGTATGTTTTAATCATTTTTTTAAAGCTAGTAATTATACTGATGAAGGTGACATAATATATTTTCAAGGACATACATCTCCAGGTATATATTCAAGAGCATTTTTAGAAGGAAGATTAACAGAAACACAATTAAATAATTTTAGACAAGAAGTGAATGGAAATGGTTTACCATCTTATCCTCATCCTAGATTATTACCAGAATTTTGGCAATTTCCAACTGTATCAATGGGGTTAGGTCCTATAAATGCTATTTATCAAGCTAAATTTTTAAAATATTTACACAATAGAAATATAAAAAATACAAAAAAACAAAAAGTTTATGCATTTATAGGTGATGGAGAAATGGATGAACCTGAATCTAAAGGTGCTATAAATATAGCCTCTCGTGAAAAATTAGATAATTTAATTTTTATAATTAATTGTAATTTACAAAGACTTGATGGACCAGTAACTGGCAATGGTAAAATAATTAATGAACTTGAAAATATATTTAAAGGATCTGGTTGGGAAGTAATAAAAGTTATATGGGGTAATCTTTGGGATAATTTATTTAAAAAAGATAATTCTAAAAAACTAATTAAATTAGTTAACGAAACATTAGATGGAGATTATCAAACATTAAAATCTAAAGATGGTTCGTATATAAGAAAGAATTTTTTTGGAAAATATTATGAAACTAAAAAGTTAGTTGAAAATATGAGTGATAATGAAATATTTAATTTAAATCGTGGAGGGCATGATTTTAAAAAAATATATGCTGCTATTCATAAAGCTAATAATATTATGTACAAACCTGTTGTTATACTCTTTCATACAATAAAAGGTTATAATATGGGTTTAAGTGGTGAAAGTATGAATATAGCTCATCAAATAAAAAATATGGATATAAATAATATTAATTATTTTAAAAAAAGATTAAAATTAAATAATATCAATGATCAAGATATTGAAGAACTTAAATATATTAATTTTAAAAAAAATTCAGATGAATATAATTATTTACATGAAAGACGTAAATCTTTAAATGGATATGTACCTACAAGGTTAAAAAATTTTACTAAAAATTTAGATTTACCTTTGTTAAATGATTTTTCTTCTTTATTTAATGAACAAAAAAAACATATATCTACTACTATTGCTTTTGTGAGAATATTAAGTATTTTACTTAAAAATACATTTATTAAAGATAAAATAGTTCCTATCATAGCAGATGAAGCAAGAACTTTTGGTATGGAAGGATTATTTAGACAAATAGGTATTTATAATTCACAAGGACAAAAATATACTCCTCAAGATAAAGATCAAATTGCGTATTATCGTGAATACAATAAAGGACAAATTTTGCAAGAAGGTATTAATGAACTTGGTGCTGCATCTTCATGGTTAGCAGCTGCTACATCTTATAGTACTAATAATATACCTATTATTCCTTTTTATATTTACTATTCTATGTTTGGTTTTCAAAGAACAGGAGATTTATTTTGGGCCTCTGGAGATCAACAAGCAAGGGGATTTTTAATAGGAGCAACATCAGGCAGAACTACTCTTAATGGAGAAGGATTACAACATGAAGACGGACATAGTCATGTTCAATCTCTTACAATACCTAATTGTATTTCTTATGATCCTGCTTATGCTTACGAAGTTGCAGTAATAATTCATAATGGTTTAATAAGAATGTATGGAAAAAATTCTGAAAACGTATATTATTATATTACTACAACAAATGAAAATTATTTAATGCCTTCAATGCCTAATAATATAGAAAATGGAATTATTAAAGGCATTTATAAATTAAAATCATTTGAAGGTAATAAATGTAAAATACAACTTATGGGATCAGGTTCTATTCTTCAAGAAGTTATCAAAGCAGCAAATATTTTATCTAAAGATTTTAATATTAAAACTTATGTTTATAGTGTTACTTCTTTTACTGAATTAGCACGAGACGGTCAAGATTGCGATCGTTGGAATATATTACATCCAAATAAAAAACCTAAAAAACCTTTTTTAACAAAAATATTAAATAATTCACCAGTAGTTGCATCTACTGATTATATGAAAATATATGCTGAACAGATAAGAAAATTTATTCCATCTAAAGAATTTCATGTTCTTGGTACTGATGGTTTTGGTTTATCTGATAGTAGAGAAAATCTAAGAAATCATTTTGAAATAAATAAAAAATATATTATTATTGCAGCACTTAATGTTTTATATAAAAATGGAGATATTGAATCTGATTTAATTTTTAAAACTATTAAAAAATTTAAAATTAATTCTGAAAAAAATAACCCTCGTTTGTAATAAAATAGGTATATTTAAAAATGGAAATTGAAATCAAATTGCCAGATATTGGTACAGATCAAATGGAAATTACAGAAATTTTAATAAAAGAAGGTGATAAAATAAAAAAAGACCAATCTTTAATGACTTTAGAAGGTGAAAAAACTTCTATTGAAGTACCTTCTGAATACTCTGGAATAGTTAAAAATATAAAAGTTAAAATAGGTGATAAAATAAAAACTGGATTTCCTATTATAACACTTGATACAGAAAAAAAAATAAATACAAATATTAAAAACTTAAATAAAAAAAATAAAAAAAATATTAAATTAAATAAAAAAAATGAATATATTAAATATATTAAAATTCCATTTTCTAATTTAGAAAATTTTAAAGTAAATAAGATTTTTATTAAAATTGGAGATAAAATAAATAAAGATCAATTATTATTTATTATTAAAAATAATAATAATTCAATTTTAATAAAATCACCTTACAAAGGTGTAATTAAAAACATCAATATAAATATTGGAGATAAAATTAAAAACGACATAACAATATTAAATTTATATGAAAATATACAATTTAATATTGTTAATGAAGAGAATAAAAATACAAAACATATTTCATTATGTACAAATAATAATAAAATTATTAATAATGAAATAAAATTTCATGCCAGTCCTTCTGTAAGAAGATTGATTAGAAAATTTAATATAAATATTGAAAATATTAAACCAAGTGGTATTAAAAATAGAATATTAAAAGAAGATATTGAATTGTATATTAAAAATAAATTTCAATATAAAACAAAAAAAAATAATTTTAATAAAATTAATGAAATATCTTTTATACCTTGGCCTGAATTAAATTTTGATAAATTTGGAAAGACAGAATTAACAAATATAAGTCACATAAGTCAAATATCAGGTTCTTGTTTACATAGAAATTGGTTAAATATTCCACATGTAACTCATTTTGATGAAATAGATATAACTGAATTAGAAATTTATAGAAAAAAAATAAACATAGAATTAAAAAAAAATAATATTAAATATAATATTACTATATTGGTATTTATAATAAAAGCTATATCTAACGTTCTTGAAGAAGTTCCCAAATTTAATAGTTCATTATCTCATGATTTTAAAAGTTTAATTATTAAAAAATATATTAATATAGGAATAGCTGTAAATACAAAAAATGGACTTTTAGTTCCTATTATATATCACACAAATAAAAAAAATATTTTACAAATTTTATCATCACTTTATAAAATATCAAAAAAAGCACGGAAAGGAAAATTAAATTCTAATGAAATAAAAGGTGGTTCTTTTACTATATCTAGTTTAGGTGGAATAGGAGGTATTTCATTTACACCTATTATAAATGCGCCTGAGGTTTCTATATTAGGAATATCAAAATCTTTTATTAAACCAATTTGGAATGGAGAAAAATTTACACCTAAGCTTATTTTACCAATATCATTATCTTATGATCATAGAGTAATTGATGGAGCTGATGGAGCATATTTTATTAATAGAATTAAACATTATATTAAAATTTCATTAATATAAAATATATTTTTAAAAAAAAATATATTTTTATATATAGGAATATAAATGAATATTAAAATTAAAACTCAAATACTTGTCATAGGATCAGGACCTGGAGGTTATTCAGCAGCATTTAGATGTGCTGATTTAGGTTTAGATACAATATTATTAGAACAAAATAAAAATTTAGGTGGTGTATGTCTTAACGTTGGATGCATACCTTCAAAATCATTGTTACATATTTCTAAAGTAATTAAAGATTCTTATTCTATTAAAAATAGTGGTATTATTTTTGATAAACCTAAAATTGATTTAAAAGAATTAAGAAATTGGAAAAATAATATTATATATAAAATAACAAAAAATTTAGCATATATGTCAAAAATACGTAATGTTAAAATAATAAATGGTTATGGAAAATTTATTGGATCAAATAATATCTTAGTAAATAATAAGGAATTTTTAACAAATATAAAATTTGATAAAGCTGTTATAGCAGCAGGATCTAGTCCAATATATCCTTCATATATACCTTATGATAATAGAATATGGAATTCTACTGATGCTCTTGAATTAAGATACATTCCTAAAAGGATGTTAATAATAGGTGGTGGTATTATAGGTTTAGAAATTGCATCTATTTATAGTGCTCTCGGTTCAAAAATTGATATAATAGAACAATTTGACCAAATAATTCCTTCTGCTGATAAAGATATTGTAAAATATTTTATCAATGTTTTAACATCTAAAATAAATATTATTAATAATACTGAAATAAAATATTTAAAACCAAAAGAAAATGGTATATATGTAAAATACATAAAAAAAAATAAATTAACAAATAAATTACTTTATGATAATATTGTAATTGCAGTAGGTAGATCGCCAAATGGTAATCTTTTAGATGCATCTAATGCTGGATTATATGTAGATAATAAAGGATTTATACCAGTTGATAAACAAATGAGGACTAATATTTCCAATATTTATGCTATAGGTGATATTACAGGTCAACCTATGTTAGCTCATAAAAGCTCATATCAAGGTCGATTAGTATCAGAAATAATTATCGGTAAAAAATATTTTTATGAAACTAAAATTATTCCTTATATAGTATATACAGATCCAGAAATAGCTTGGGTAGGGTTAACAGAAAAAGAGGCAATAAAAAATAATATTGAATATGAAATATCTATTTTTCCATGGAAAGCTTCTGGAAGAGCAATAGCTTGTAATTGCACTAATGGTTTAACTAAATTAATTTTTAATAAATCAAATAATAGATTAATTGGAGGAGCAATTGTTGGATCAAATGGTGGAGAATTATTAGGTGAAATTAGTTTAGCAATAGAAATGGGTTGTAACTCAGAAGATATTTCTCTAACAATGCATGCTCATCCTACTTTATATGAATCTATTAGTTTAGCATCAGAAATTTATCAGGGTACTATAGTTGATATGATTAATTATAAATCTTAATATTTATTTTTTAATATTTTAAATTAATATGTTTAAAAATATATATTAATTTAAAATATTAAAAAATAATAATTTTAAAAAATAAAAACTTTTAAGAATTCAAATGATAAATAATATTTATTACAAAAAAAATAAATTAATTCAAAACTATGGACAAAATTTTTTAAATGACAAATATATAATAAATTTAATAATTTCATCTATAAATCCTAAAAAAAACCAAAATTTTGTTGAAATAGGTGCAGGTTTTGGATCTTTAACAAAACCTATGTTATCTATTGTTGATAAAATGATTGCTATAGAAATTGATAAAAAATTATTTTTATTTTTAAATAAAAATTTAAATTTCAAAAAAAAATTTAAATTAATAAATAATAATGTTATGAAAATAGACTTTTTAAAGTTATCAAAAAAAATTGGAAAACCTATAAGAATATTTGGAAATTTACCATATAATATATCTAAATCTTTAATTATTTATTTAATTCAATATATTAGTATTATTAAAGATATGCATTTCATGTTACAAAAAGAATTAGTTAACAGAATTACCGCGCATCCTAATAATAAATATTATTGCAGATTAAGTATAATTATTCAATATTATTTTAAAATTATTAAAATATTTGAAGTTCCATCTTTTTATTTTAAACCAAAACCTAAAGTTGATTCAATATTTGTAAGATTTGTTTTAAATAAAAATCCAATAATAAAAGTAAAAAATATAAAAAATTTATTTTTATTAACTAAATTAACATTTAATAATAGACGTAAAATGTTAATTAATAGTTTATCTAAAATTTTTAATGTAAAAGAATTTATAAAATTAGGAATAAATTATAATTTAAGAGCTGAAAATTTAAGTATTAAAGATTATTGTAAATTATCTAATTATAAAAAAATTAATTATTAATAAAATTAAATTTTATTAATTACTTAAATTTTGTAAAGAAACAACACTAGAAATAAAATTTGAATTGAAACACATTAAAGTAGCAAAACTACCATTTAAGGTAGTATCAAAATGAACTTTATATTTTAAAGCAATTTTTCTAATAATTTTAGAATCTTTAATAGAACGTTTTCCGGAAGTTGTGTTTAAAATATAATTATATTCATTATTTTCTAATCTATCATGTATATTTGGATAACCTTCATTAATTTTTTTAACCAATCTAGCATTAATTCCATATTTTTCTAATATATCTTTAGTACCTTTTGTAGCATCTAAATCAAACCCATTATTAATAAGTTTACAAACTAAATTTATTACTTTTAATTTATCACTATCTCTAACTGATATTAAAGCACGTCCATATGTTTTAATATTTGAATTAATTCCTAAATTTGCTTTATAAAAAGCTTCATTAAATGTTTTTCCAATACCCATTACTTCGCCAGTTGATTTCATTTCTGGACCTAATATAGGATCTATTGTATCAAATTTATTAAATGGTAAAACAACTTCTTTAACAAAGAAAAATTTAGGAATTATTTCTTTTGTTAAATGTTGATTTAAAAGAGATTTACCAGTTATTACACGAGCTGCTACTTTTGCTAATGGGATTCCTATAGCTTTGGAAATAAAAGGGATGGTACGAGACGCTCTAAGGTTAACTTCTATTAAGAATATTTTATTATTTTGTATTGCAAATTGAGCATTCATTAAACCAATTACTTTCAATTCTAAAGATAATTTAATCACAGCTTTTTTAATTAAATTTTGTATTTTTGAGTTAATTGTGTAAGAAGGAAAGGAACAAGCTGAATCTCCAGAGTGAATACCTGCTTGTTCTATATGCTCCATTATACCCCCAATTAAAACATTTTTACCATCACAAACAATATCAACATCTATTTCTGTTGAATTATCTAAAAATTTATCAAGTAACACAGGTGAATTATTAGAAACACTAACAGCAGTATCAAAATAATTAATTAAATCTTGTTCATTATATACTATTTCCATAGCTCTTCCACCTAAAACATAAGAAGGTCTAACTACTAATGGATATCCTATATGATAGGCTTTTTGAATAGCTGAACGTATTGTAGTTACTGTAGCATTTTCTGGTTGTTTTAATTTTAGTTTTTTTATAATTTTTTTAAACAAATACCTATCTTCTGAGCATTCTATAGATTTAATACTAGTACCAATAATCTTAATTTCGTTTTCTTTTAATAATTTAGATAATTTAATTGGTGTTTGTCCTCCATATTGGATAATAACACCTTTAGGTTTTTCAATACGAACTATTTCTAATATATCTTCTAAAGTAATTGGTTCAAAATATAATCTATTTGAAATATCATAATCAGTAGATACAGTTTCTGGATTACAATTTATCATTATTATTTCATAACCATCTTCACGTAAAGCCAATGCAGCGTGAACACAGCAATAATCAAATTCAATACCTTGTCCTATTCTATTTGGACCGCTTCCTATAATAATAATTTTTTTTTTATTTTGTGTTGGATTAGATTCACATTCTTCATCATAAGTAGAATACATATATGCAGTATTATTTGAAAATTCCGCAGCACAAGTATCAACTCTTTTATAAACAGGATGTAAATTATATTTTTTACGTAAATTATTAATATACTTTTCTGTAGTTCCAACTAGAATTGATATTCTATGATCTGAAAAACCATCACTTTTTAATTTATATAAATAATCATAATTAATAATTGATAAACCGTAGTTTTTTAATTCTTTTTCTGTATTTATAATTTCTTGTATTTGAAATAAAAACCAAGGATCAATACCGGTTAAATTAAAAATAGATTCTATTGTCATACCAATACGAAATGCATCTGCTATATACCATAAACGATTACTTCCTGCTTTTTTTAATTCATTTTCAATTATATTTAAATAATTTTTACTTTTAATATTAATTTTAGAATCGAATCCATGTGATTCTATTTCCAAACTTCTAATAGCTTTTTGTAATGATTCTTTTTGTGTTCTACCTATAGCCATAACCTCACCTACTGATTTCATTTGTGTTGTAAGTCTATTATTTGTACCATAAAATTTTTCAAAACTAAATCTTGGTATTTTAGTTACTACATAATCTATAGAAGGTTCAAATGAAGCAGGTGTTTTTTTTTCTGTAATATCATTAATAAGTTCATCTAAATTATATCCTATTGATAATTTAGCAGAAATTTTAGCTATCGGAAAACCAGTAGCTTTAGAAGCTAAAGCTGATGATCTAGATACTCTTGGATTCATTTCTATAATTATCATTCGTCCTGTTTGGGGATTAATAGCAAATTGTACATTTGATCCACCATTTTCGACTCCAATTTCTTTTAATACAGATATTGAAGCGTTTCTCATATTTTGGTATTCTTTATCAGTAAGTGTTTGAGCAGGAGCTACAGTTATAGAATCACCAGTATGTATTCCCATTGGATCAATATTTTCAATAGAACACACTATAATACAATTATCTTTTTTATCACGAACAATTTCCATTTCATATTCTTTCCATCCTATTAAAGATTCATCAATTATCAATTCATTAGTAGGTGATATATTAAAACCATTGTTACAAATTGTTATAAATTCTTTTTTATTATATGCAATTCCACCACCTGAACCTCCCATTGTAAAAGAAGGTCTTATTATACATGGAAATCCTACAAATTTAGAAATAGATATTGCTTCTTTTATATTATGAGCAATTCCTGATTTTGCTGTTTCTAATCCAATTTTTTTCATAGATTTAATAAATCTATTTCTATTTTCAGCTTTATCTATTGCATCAGCACTAGATCCAATTATTTCTACATTAAATTCTTTAAGAATACTTTTTTTATCAAGATCTAAAGCACAATTGAGTGCAGTTTGACCACCCATTGTTGGTAATAATGCATCAGGACGTTCTTTTTCAATTATTTTACGTACTATTTCCCATTGAACTGGTTCAATATAAGTAGAATTTGCCATTTCTGGATCAGTCATAATGGTTGCAGGATTTGAATTTACTAAAATAATTCTATATCCTTCTTCTAATAAAGCTCTGCATGCTTGAGTTCCAGAATAATCAAATTCACATGCTTGACCAATAATAATAGGACCTGATCCAAGTATTAAAATACTTTTTATATCTTTTCTTTTTGGCATTTTTTAAAAATCCTAATTTATATTTTAAAAGAATAATTTTTTATTAATTTTATAAAATAATCAAATAATTTTGATGAGTCATGTGGTCCAGGACTGGCTTCTGGATGACCTTGAAAACTAAATGCAGGTTTAATATTATTATGCAATCCTTGTATTGTATTATCAAATAATGAAATATGAGTTATATTTAAAGTATTTGGAATATTTTTAATATTTACAGTGAATCCATGATTTTGAGTAGTAATCATAATTTTATTATTTCTTAAATCTTTAACTGGATGATTACTTCCGTGATGACCATATTTCATTTTAATTATTTTAGCACCATGAGATAATGCTAAAAGTTGATGACCTAAACAAATACCAAATATAGGTATATTATTATTAATAATTTTATTAATATAATATTTTGAATAATAACATAATGAGGGATCTCCTGGTCCATTAGATAAAAAAACACCATCTGGTTTCATTTTTATTACTTCTTCAACTGATGTTTTTGATGGAACAACAGTTAATAAACATCCTCTATCAACTAACATACGCATAATATTATGCTTTATACCATAGTCATAAACTATAATATGATAAATAAAATTTATTATTTTTTTTTTATCATTATTTTTAAACAAATAACTACTTTTATTCCATATATATTTATTCTTAGTACTTACTTTTTTAACAACATCTATATTTGTTTTATTTTTTTTTTTTTTATATTTTTTTATTAAAAAATATTTTTTATTTTTATAATCTGATATTATATATCCATTTTGTGTACCTTTTTTTCGTATTATTCTAGTTAATTTACGTGTATCAATATTACTAATTCCTACTATATTATTTTTTTTTAAATAAAATGAAAGAGTACAATAATTTCTAAAATGACTAGATATTAAAGATATATTTTTTAAAATAATGCCACTTATATGTATTTTATGCGATTCATTATCTAATATATTTATTCCAGTGTTTCCTATATGGGGGTATGTAAAAGTAATAATTTGATTTGAATAAGAGGGATCGGTAATTATTTCTTGATATCCAGTCATAGATGTATTAAAAACAATTTCTCCTGTTGTAGTACCTTTTATTCCAATACCACAACCTTTAAATTCAGTTCCATCTTCTAAAATTAATAATGATGAATTTATCAAAATAACCTCCAATAAATATTTAATTTACTTAATTTTATATTAATAAATAAATTCAAATAAATAAGTAAATTTTAAAAATATTTATATTTTAACTATTAATTATAATAATATTTGTTTTTATACATAATTTTATGATTTTTAAAATTATTATTAAAAATAATAATTAATTTTTAAAAAAGTATAATTTAATAATTTTATTTAAAAAATATTAATATATATATTAAATAAATAAAAACTGAAAATTTAATATTACAAATGATAAGTATTGTAGTATAATTTATCTATATAGAATTAAATTCTATTTGTTTTATATATTTTTAATATAAAAAGAAAAATTTAATTATTTTAATATAAATTGAAAAATATATTTTATGAGTATAATTGTATATGTAACAAGTACTGAAAGTTGTCAAATACATGTATTTAAAATGAATAACAAAGGACATTTAAATTTATTACAAATTATAAATACTAAGTATAAAGGTAATACTATTGCTATTCATCCTTTTAAAAATTATTTTTATCTTGGAATTAAAAACAATTGCGGCATAATAAATTATAAAATTAATAAATATGGATTTTTAAAAAAAATTTGTATAACGAAATTACCAGCAGATCCAACTTATATATATATTGATATTTTTGGTAAATTTATTTATATTGCTTCTTTTTCTAAAGGAAATTTAATTATAAGTAATATAAATTCGCAATATATTATAGAAAAACCAAAACAAATAATAAATGGATTAATAGGTTGTCATTCAATCAATTATGATCTTATTAATAAAAATATATGGATTATTTGTTTAAAAAAAAATTTAATAAAAATTTTTAATTTTAAAAAAAATGGAATATTATCTTTTTTTAGAAATAAAAATATTAATTTTGAATATAAAGATGGTCCTCGTCATATTACATTTCATAAAAATCAAAAATATGCATATGTTATTAATGAATTAAGTGGAACTGTAAGTATAGTGTATATAGATGATAAAACAAAAAAAAATATTATTGTAAATAAATTTAATATTATGAATTCTAAATATATATATAATGCTTGGTCTTCAGATATTCATATTACACCTAATGGAAAATGGTTGTATTGTTGTGATAGAAATTTAAATATTATTAGTATTTTTTCAGTTTCAAAAAAAGGTGATAATATATATTTTTTAGGATTTATAAAAACAACAATTCAACCTAGAACTTTTATAATTGATAAATATGGTAAATTTATTATAATTTCTGGTCAAAAATCAAATAATATTTATATATATAAAATAAATAATAAATCAGGATTATTATATAAAATAAATAGTTATCAAGTTGGTTCTGGACCTACTTGGATAAGTATTAAATATATATAATATTTATTTGTAATTGAATAAAAAATTAAAAATAATTATTTTAATTTATATAATTAAAATAATTATTTTTAATTTTAAAAATATTCATTAAGTTAATATGTTTTTTAATTATTGATTGAATTATATTGATATTATTTATTGTTAAACAAGAAAATAAAATTATACCTATATTACACCATTTTTTTTTAATTTTAATATATATCAAATCACCTGAAATGGATTTATTTAATAAAATACATTTAAAATAAAATAAATATTTATTAATTTTTTTAATATATTGAAAACTATATATAACTTCTTGACCAAGATAACATCCTTTTGTAAAACTAATTCCTTTTAATTTATCAATATTTAATACCTGGGGGGTAAATTTATTAATATTATTTAAATCAATAATTGGATATCCTGATTGTATATCTGATAATAACCATTGATTACTATCATTAAATTTAATTTTTTTTTTAAAATTATTTAATATATTAAAATATTTTTTGTAATTAGTTATAATTAAAAATCTTTTATATGGTTTATTAAAATATAATATTATATTTTTTTTAATTTTAAATAAAGATTTTTTTTTAATATTTTGAATATTAAATATTTTTTTAATATTTTTTTTTGCATTTGATCCAATAATTCCAAATAATAAATATTTATAATTTTTTTTAAAACATACTTTAGAAAATATAGAATATTTTTTTAATTCTTTAATTAAAATTTTCATAATACTACTTTCAACTATAATAAATATTTCTTTTTTGTAATTAAAAATATAAAAAAAACTAATAGTTCTTCCTTTTTCATTACAATAAGATCCAAAAATAAAATTATTTTTTTTTAAAAGATATAAATCACATGTTATTTTTTTTTGAATATATTCAATTCTATCTATTCCGCTTATTATAAGTATATTCCATTTTTCCATAGAAATAAATGTTAAAGGTATTTTATTAAATAAATAATAAAATTTATTATTAAGTTTTAATTTATTATTCATATCTAAATTATATAATTTATTAAATTAATTAAAATAAAATTAATATATGTATAATATAATTATACTAATTTTTATAAAAATATATAATATAATTATATTATAATATTAAAGAGTGATATTTAATGTTTGAAATAAATTTTTTAAAAAAAAAAATCAAAATAATTTCTAAAAAAATAGAAAAATTAATTTTTACATTTCAATATTTTAAAAAAAAAAAACAATTAAAAAAAATTACTTTAAAATTAAAATATTCTAAAATAATTAATAAAAAAAATAATATTAAAAAAATAAATAAAGATATTATTTTTTTAAAATCTTTTATTAAACCAATTAAAAAAATAATTAATTATATAAAAGATATAAAAAATATTATAAAATTAATGAAAAAAGAAATAAATAATAATATATTTTTTGAAATTAAAAAAGATATTGATAATTTAAATAAATTAGTTGATAATATTAAATTAAAAAAAATGTTTATAAAAAAAAATGATATATTAAATTGCTATATAGATATTAAATCTGGATCAGGGGGTATAGAATCACAAGATTGGGCCAATATGATTATGAAAATGTATTTAAAATGGTCAGAAATTCATAAATTTAAAACAAAAATAATAGACAAATCAAAAGGTGAAAAAATAGGAATAAAATCAGCAACAATAAAAATAATTGGTAATTATGCATATGGATGGTTAAGAAGAGAAAGTGGAATTCATAGAATGATAAGAAAAAATCCATTTAATTCTAAAAAAAAAAGACATACAACTTTTAGTTCTTCATTCGTTTATCCAGAAATTAATAATAATATTAATATTATTATTAATTCATCTGATTTACGTATTGATTTATATCGTTCATCTGGATCAGGAGGTCAACATGTTAACTGTACTGAATCTGCTGTAAGAATTACACATTTACCAACAAATATTATTAGTCAATGCCAAAGTGAAAGATCTCAACATAAAAATAAAAATCAAGCAATGAAACAATTAAAATCTAAATTATATAAATTAGAATTAATCAATGTTAAAAAAAATAAGAAAATTATAGAAAAAAACAAATCTAATATTACATGGAGTAATCAAATAAGATCATATATTTTTGATCATTCTTTTGTTAAAGATAATAGAACTGGTTTAGAAACTAACGATATTAAATCAGTAATGAACGGTAATTTAGATAAATTTATTCAAGCCAGCATTAAATTAGGTATATAATAATTATATGTGTAAATTATATTTAAAAAAAAATTATTATGAATCTTTATTTACAAATAAAGAAATTATAATACGTAAAAAAAAATTAGAAAATATACGTAAAGAAGGAATTGCATTTCCAAATAATTTTCGTAGAAATTATATTTCAAAAGAAATATATATTAAATTTAATAGTAAAAATAAATTAGAATTAGAAGAATTAAATATTAAAGTCAAAATTGCAGGAAGAATAATTTCAAAAAGAATAATGGGAAAAGCTTCTTTTTTAACAATTCAAGATTTATCTGGAAAAATACAAATATATATAAGTAAAAATAAAATTTCTAATTATCAATATAATATTTATTTTAAAAATTTAGATATTGGAGATATAATAGGTATTAAAGGAAAATTATTTAAAACAAAGACAGGAGAATTATCTATACATTGTAGATATATTATATTAATAACTAAATCAATAAGATTATTTCCAGATAAATTTAAAGGATTATCTGATAATGAAATTATCTATAGACAACGTTATCTTGATCTTGTATCAAATATCAAATCAAGAAAAACATTTAAAATGCGTTCTAAAATAATATCAGAAATTAGATTATTTATGAAAAAAAATGATTTTATTGAAGTTGAAACACCAATGTTGCAAGAAATACCCGGAGGTGCTTCTGCAAGTCCTTTTATCACTTATCATAATAAATTAAAAAAAAATATGTATTTAAGAATTTCTCCTGAATTATATTTAAAAAAATTAATAATAGGTGGTTTTGAAAAAATATATGAACTTAATCGTAATTTCAGAAATGAAGGAATTTCTACAATACATAATCCTGAATTTACTATGATGGAATTATATATAGCTTATGCTGATTATAAATATTTAATATTATTTGTTGAAAATATGTTATGTAAATTAATAAAAAAAATATATAATACAAATTATATTTTATACAAGAATAAAAAAATTTTTTTTGAAAAACCTTTTAAAAAAATGACTATGACAGAATCAATATGTTTTTATAATCCTGAAATAAAAATAAAATATTTAGAAAATATTAAATTTGCAACAGATATAGCAAATAAAAAAGAAATAAAAATAAATAAAAAATGGAAATTAGGTAAAATAATTACTAAAATTTTTGAAAAAACAACAGAAAAATTTTTAATACAACCTACTTTTATTACTCAATATCCTATAGAAGTTTCACCAATGTCACGTGCAAATGATAATAATAATTTTTTAGCTGATAGATTTGAACTGTTTATTAGTGGTATTGAAATAGGAAATGGGTTTTCTGAACTAAACGATTATGATGATCAAAAAATAAGATTTAAAAATCAATTAAAAAATCAAAATAAATTAAATAATAAAAATATATTTTTTGATTATGACTATATTACAGCTCTTGAATATGGTTTACCACCTACAGCCGGATTAGGTTTAGGAATAGATAGATTAATAATGATAATTACAAATAAAAAAAATATAAAAGATGTAATATTATTTCCTGAAATTCGTTCAAAAAAAAAATAATTATAATTCATTTATTTATTTTAAATAAAATAAAATAATTAAAAATATATTTATTTTTAATATTATAAATATTTTTAATTTTTTATAAAAATAATTTATTATTTTTATTTATAAAACATATTTACAGGAACTCCATTTAAATTAAAAAATGATTTAAAATAATTTAAAATATATTTTTTATAATCTTTTTTAATATATTTTAAATTATTTCCATGTATGATGATTTTTAATGGATGATATCCACCAATATGTGCATATTTTAATTTTATTAAATTATTTTTAAATATTGATGTTTGATAATTATTTATAGCATCTTGAATTACTTTTATAATTAAAGATGAATTTAATCTAATATTAGTATTATTAAAAACTTTTTTTATAGATGTAAATATATTAAAAAGACCATAACCTGTTATAGAAGAAATGAAATGAATTTTAATAAATTTAAAAAAATTAATTTTTTTATTTAAAATTTGATTTATTTTTTTTTTTTCTAATATAGAAATTTTATCACATTTATTAACTACTATAATTATAGATACACCTTTTTTAATTATTAAATTAATTAATGCAATATCTTGATTTAAAATACCTTCATAAGCATCAATCATTAATATTGATAAATCTGATTTATTTATAGATTTAAAAGTTTTAATTATAGAAATAATTTCTATTCTTTGAAATATATTTTTTTTTTTTCTAATTCCAGCTGTATCAATTAAAATATATTTATTATTTTTATAATTAATTAAATTAAATATACTATCTCTTGTAGTTCCTGGTTTATTGTGAACTAATAAACGATTTTTATTTATTAATTTATTAATAAAAGTAGATTTACCTACATTAGGTCTTCCAATAATTGATATTTTAATAATTTTTGATTGTTTTTTTTGTTTTTTGAGACAATAAGAATTACTTATTAATTCATTTTTTATATTTTTTATATTATGTTTATTATAACCCATTTTTTCTATAGAATTAATAAAATAATTTAATTTTTTAATAAATTTATATATTCCTATATTATGTTTAGCAGAAACAAAAAAAATTTCACCCATACCTAATTTATAAAATTCATTTTTATATAAATTAACATTTAAACAATCTGTTTTATTAACAATAATAAATTTTTTTTGTTGTATTTTTCTTAATTTATTTGCGATATTTATATCTTCATTTGTAACTCCTTTTTTACCATCTAAAATAAATAAAACAATATTAGATTCTTTAATAGCTAAAAATGTTTGTTGTAAAATTTTTAAATCTATTTTTTTTTTTGAATTTTTAATTCCACCAGTATCAATTAAAATACATTCAATATTTTTACATTTAAAATAACCATATTGTCTATCTCTAGTCATACCGGGTTCATTTTGAATTAATGCATTATTAGTTTTAGTTAATCTATTAAAGATTGTTGATTTTCCTACATTTTGATGACCAACTAATGTTAAAACAGGAATCATATTATTTCTCATTTTAAATTTTAATGAAAAAAAAAAAATTATTTATAAATATTTAATTTTAAATAAATAATGATATCTTTGTAAAGTAATGTTTTTTCTTTACCTGTAATTAAATTTTTTAATAAAATTTTATCTGATTTATTATTTTTTTTTAAAATTAAAACAAAATTAGAATTATATTTATAAGCTTTTTTAAATTGATTATTAAAACTATTATTAGAATAATCAGTTATTAATTTAATATAAGGTAATGTATCTCTTAAATTTTCAGATATAATTAAAGCTTTATTTTTATTTTTAATAAATGATGTAATAATATACAGGTCAATACATTGGATAGAAATAAAATTTGGATTTTTTTTTCTCATTAAAATCATAACTCTATCTATACCAATAGAGCAACCTATTGCAGGTTTATTTATACCACCTAATTTTTCAGTTAAATTATCATAACGACCACCACCACAAACTGTATTTTTAGAACCTATAAAATCACTTATCCATTCAAAAACTGTTTTATTATAATAATCTAATCCACGTACTAAATTATTATCAATTTTATATTTTATATTATTTTTATTTAAAATATTACACAAATCTTTAAAATGAATAAAAGAATCGCTATCTAAATAATCGAGTATTTTAGGAGCATTTTTTAATAAAAATTGTATTTTTTTATTTTTACTATCTAATATTCTAATAATATTATTATTTTTTATTTTTTTTTTTGAATCTTCATCTAAATGTTTATAATTTATATTTAAGAATTTAAATAAATCATTTATATATTTTAAACGTGATTTATATGATCCAATTGAATTTATATGCAAATACAAATATTTTTTTAACCCAAATAAATTCCATAAACGATTAATAAGTAAGATAATTTCAACATCAATATATGGTCCTTTATGACCATATATTTCTATACCTGCTTGATAAAATTGTCTATATCTTCCTTGTTGAGGTCTTTCATATCTAAACATAGGTCCTATATACCAAAAACGTTGTTCATTATGTCTTAAAAGACCATGCTCAATACAAACCCTTGTGCAACAAGAAGTTCCTTCTGGTCTTAAAGTAATATAATTTCCATTTTTATCTTTAAATGAATACATTTCTTTATTAACTAAATCTGTTGAATTTCCAATGGATTTATTAAATAAAGATGTTTTTTCTATAATAGGAAAACGTATTTCACAATAACCATACATTAAAAAAACTTTTTTGATCGTTTTTTCTATTTTTTGCAATAAAAAAGTATCTTTTGGTAGAAAATCTCTAGTTCCTTTTATAGAATTTATTTTTTTTATCATTTTGTCTCTTTTATATTAAATATTATTAATATTGCATTATTTGTTAAAAAAATTTATTAAAATTAAAATATATTATATTTTAATTCTGTTTATAACATTACCAACTAATTGTCCACATGCAGCGTTTATATCATCTCCTCTTGTTTTTCTTATAGTTGTGAAAAATCCATAATTAATTAAAATTTTATAAAAAATTTTTATTTTTTTAAATGAACTACATCTGTATTTAGATCCAGGAAATTTATTAAATGGAATAATATTAATTATACAATTAATATTTGATAATAATTTTGCTAATGTATGAGCATGTTTAATTTTATCATTTATATTATTAATCATTAAATATTCTATTGTAACTCTTTTATTTTTGTTTTTAGATTTTTTAATATATGTTTTTATTGCAGATATTAAACTATTTATATTATATTTAAAATTTATAGGCATTATTTTATTTCTTATTGTATCATTTGGTGCATGCAATGAAATTGCTAATGATATATTTATATTATGTAATTTTCTAATTATTGGTACAATACCAGAAGTTGAAATAGTTATTTTTCTTTTAGATAAAAAAAAACCAAAATTATCTGTCATAATATCTATAGATTTTTTAATATTTTTAAAATTAAGTAAAGGTTCTCCCATTCCCATTATAACTATATTTGTTATTCTTGTATTTTGATTTAATTTATTTAAATTAAGAAATTTATTAGCTATTAATATTTGTCCTATTATTTCTGAAGTTTTTAAATTTCTATTAAATCCTTGTTTTGCTGTTGAACAAAATGAACATTTTAAGGGACATCCTATTTGAGATGAAATACATAAAGTCGATCTATTTTTTTCTGGTATATAAACAGTTTCTATTTGTTGATCTTCTATTTGAATAATCCATTTGATTGTATTATCTTTAGAAATATATTGTTTTTTAATTTTTGGAATATTAATTTCTGAAATTTGTTTTAATTTTAATTTTAATTTTGAATTTATATTACTCATTTTATCAAAATTAATACATTGATTATGATATATCCATTTCATGATTTGTTTAGCACGAAATGATTTTTCAGATATTTTTAAAAAAAATTTAATTAATGCTTTTCTATTCATATCTAAAATGTTTATTTTTTTTTTTTTTAATTTATTTTCTATTTTTAAATACATTGTTATTTAAACCTTTTTAAAAAAAATTTTTAAAATTTAATTTATTGAAATAAATTAAATTGAATAAAAAATTAACTGAAGTATATAAAATAGAATAAGTAATTAATTACAACAATTAATAATTTACTTGTATATCAATTTAAATCAGATGTTCATAACATTTTAAATATTTTAAAATGAATTGACTTATATAAATAAATTATTAATTAAATCAATAATATTAATTATATTAAAAATTTTTTATTTGATTTTAATATAAATATTAAGAAAAATATTAATATTAAATATAAATTCTATATCTTTTTTTGCTAAAATACCTATAAATTTTAATTTATTTCCATTATTTCCAATAATTATTTTTTTATGATTAACATTTTTTACTAAAATAACAGAATATATAATATATATACCATGTTTATTTTTAATAATTTTTTCAATATAAACAGATATTAGATATGGAATTTCATCACCAATTAACCTTATAATTTTTTCTCTTATAATTTCAGATATAAAAAATTTTTTAGATTGATTTGTAATATAATTTTTAGGAAAAATATGATTTCTATTTTTAATAGAGTTACATACTATTTTAGATAGTAAATTAATATTCGTTCCATATTTAGCAGAAATAGGTATTATTTCATAAAATTTACTTTTTAAATTAATTAATTTAATAAATGGTAAAATTAATTTTTTATTATTAAATTGGTCTATTTTATTTATTGCTATAATTATATTAATTTTTTTTTTACAAATTATTTTTAATAATGTATCTTCAATGAAATTCCATTTATTTAATTGAACAACAAAAATTATAATATCAGTGTTCTTTATAAAATTTTTATTTAAAAAATATTCGTTTTTTTGTTTCATAATAAAACCAGGATTATCTACATAAATAATTTGATGCAATGAATTTGTATATATACCATAAATAAATTTATTAGTAGTTTGTTGTTTTTTTGAAGTAATAGAAATTTTACTTCCTATTAAATAATTTAATAAAGTTGATTTGCCTACATTTGGTCTTCCTATTATAGAAACATAACCACAATAAGTCATATATTAATTCTCAATATTTAATATTTTAAGTGCTTTTTTGGCTGCATTTTGTTCAGCTTGTCTACGACTATAACCTATTCCTAAGATGGGTTGAATAATTCCAATAATATTACAATATATAATAAATTCTTGATAATTATATTTAAAATTAATTTTAACTATTAAATAATTAGGTAATGGTAAATGAATACTCTGAAGATATTCTTGTAATTTTGTTTTAGAATCTTTTTGTTTATTATCTGGACTTATTTTATTTAAATTTATTTTATACCAATTTAAAATTATTTTTTCTGATGTGTTAATATTACTATCTAAAAATATACTACCTATTAAGGCTTCAATAGTATCAGCTAAAACCGATTCTCTATATGAACCACCATTTTTAATTTCTCCTTGTCCTAATCGTAAACATTCTCCTAAATTAAAATCTTTTGCTATTTCTGCCAATGTATTTTCTTTTACTAAAGTAGAACGCATTCTACTCATATCACCTTCATTAATTAATTTAAATTTTTTATATAATGCATTTGTTATTACATAGTTTAAGATAGAGTCTCCTAAAAATTCCAAACGTTCATTATGTTTTCTACTAGAACTTCTATGAGTTAATGCTTGAATAAAAAATTCTTTTTTTCTAAAAAAATATCCTATTTTTTTTTGTAAATTATGTATTATAAAATTCATATATTATTAATAACTCAAATTTATAATATATAAATATTATATATTATTTTAATAAAAAATAAATAAATATATTTATATTAAATATTAATTTTATAAAAAATTTATTTATTTAATAAATATTAGTTAAAAAAAATTTAAAAAAAAAGATATTTAATATATTAAAATCAAAATATATTTTAAAATTAAAAATAATTAATTTTAAAATTATTAGATAATTTATTTAAAATAAATTTTTTAAAAATAGTTACTATAAAATATAAATTATTATTAATTGATTTGCAATATATTAATAAAGACATTTTTAGGGATATTTACATTACCTATACATTTCATTTTTTTTTTTCCTTCTTTTTGTTTTTTTAATAATTTTTTTTTACGACTTATATCACCACCATAACATTTTGATGTTACATTTTTTCTTAATTGTTTAATATTAGATCTTGAAATAACATTTTTTCCTATCATCGCTTGAATAGATATATTAAATTGATGACGAGGTATTATATTTTTAATTTTATCAATTAATTTACGTCCATAATTAATTGAATTACTTCTATGTATTAAAATAGATAAAGAATCTATTTTATTTTTATTAATTAAAATATCAATTTTAACTATATCTGATTTTTGAAATTTTTTAAAATTATAATCTAAAGAAGCATATCCACAAGAATTAGATTTAAGTTTATCAAAAAAATCTAAAATTACATAGTACATTGGTATATCATAAATTAATTTTATTTTATCACCAATATAAAATATATTTTTTTTAATACCTCTTCTAAATTCACAAAGTGAAATTATTTTTCCGAGATATTGTTTTGGTAATAAAATATTACATTCAACAATTGGTTCACGAAATTCATATATATGATGTATATTTTTAATTTTAGATGGATTATCTATATATTGAATTTCTTTTTTATTTGTAATTACTTGATAAGTTACAGATGGTACAGTATTAATAATATTAATATTATATTCTCTTAATATTCTTTCCTTTATAATTTCCATATGTAACAAACCAAGAAAACCGCATCTAAATCCAAAACCTAAAATATTAGATTTTTCATTTTCATAACACAATGAAGCATCATTTAAACTTAACTTTTCTAAAGATTTTTTAAAATTTTTATAATTTTTTGTATCAATTGGAAATAAACTTGTATATACCATTGGTTTAGGTTTTTTAAAACCAGGTAATAAATTTAATGATGGTTTAGAATTAAGAGTAATTGTATCACCAACAGGTGATCCATGAATATTTTTAATAGAACAAGATAACCATCCAACCTCTCCACAATTTAAAAAATTACGATATTTTTTTTTAGGAGTAAAAATTCCTAATTTTTTTACTTTATATACTTTACCAGTACTCATTATTTGAATTTTATTACCTATTTCTAATTTACCATTTTTAATTCTTAGTAATGATATTACCCCTAAATAATTATCAAACCAAGAGTCTATTATTAGAGCTTGTAATGGTGAATTTATATTTCCTGATGGATACGGTATATAATTAATAATTCTATGAATTATTTTATTTACACCATATCCAGTTTTTGCAGAACATAATATTATATTTGAATCATTTATTTCTAAAATATTTTTTATATTTTTTATTACTTTATTTATATCTGAATTTGGTAAATCTATTTTATTAATTACAGTTATTATTTTTAAATTCATTTCTAAAGCTAAATTATAATTAGTTAATGTTTGAGCTTCTATACCTTGAGTGGCATCAATTAATAAAATTGCACCTTCACATGCAAACATTGATCTTGAAACTTCATAAGAAAAATCTATATGACCTGGAGTATCTATTAAATTTAGTTGATAAATTTTATTATCTTTATATTTATAATTTAAAGTAGCACTTTGAGATTTTATAGTTATACCTTTTTCTTTTTCTATTTCCATTGAATCTAATACTCTAGGAGACATTTCGCGTATACTTAAACCATCACATATTTGTATAATTCTATCTGACAAAGTTGATTTTCCATGATCTATATGAGCGATAATAGAGAAATTTCTTATATTTTTAATTTTAATAAACATTTAATTTAAAATAAATTTTATATAATTTATTTTCCATATTTTTAAAAATTTATTAATTTAATTAATTAATAAATGATATTTGTTATTATTATAAATACTAAATAAATAATTTTAAAAAAAATATTAAAAAATTTAATACAAATAATAAAAATAAATATAAAAACATATTTAATAAATTTATTTTTTTATTTATTTTTATTATTATATTAACAAGTTTGTTTTTTTAATATATGTATATCTTATAAAGAAAATATTTTTAAAATAAATATATATATATGATATTTATCAAATAAAAATATTTATTTAATAAAATTATAAAAATATTTTATTAATATTAATATTTTAATATTAATAATTTTAATATTAAAAATAAATAATTAATATCAAATTAAGTTATTTTTTTTATTTATAATAAAATTCTTAAAATCATTAATATTTATTTTAGATGTAAATGATTTACTAACAACCAAACCAGCAGCAATATTAGCTAAAAAACAAGATTTTTTCATACTAATTCCTAAAGATAAAGAAGATGCAAGAACACCAGTAAAAGTATCACCAGCTCCAGTAACATCTTTTACTTTATATGCATAAGAAGGCATATTTATTATATTTTTATTTGATTCTATTAATAATAATCCATTTTCTGATCTTGTAATAATAAGAGCAGTAAGTTTATTATCATTAACAACTTCAATTCCTAATTTTATTAACTCATTTTCATTATTCCAAGATCCAACAGATTTTTTAAATTCAAATTCATTTGGAGTTAAAACAGTGCACATTTTATATTTACTAAAATCACTATCTTTTGTATCTACAATTATTGGAATTTTATTTTTAATAGAAATATCAATTATTGATTTTACATCATACAAAGATCCTTTATTATAATCAGAGATTACTACTGATCCTGAATTTAATATATTTTTTTTTATATTTTTAAACATTATATTAGAAATTATATTTTTAAATTTTTTTTCATAATCGATTCTTAAAATATTATTTTGATTTAATAATATACGTAATTTAGTAATAGTTGGATACTCATTGATTGAAATAAAATTATATTTAACATTATTCTTAATAAGAATTTTTGATAATATATTTGAATATTTATCAATACCAGTAATTCCAAATAATTTAGAATCACAACCTAAAGCAGCAATATTCATAGCAACATTAGCAGCTCCTCCTGGTATATATTTTAGTAAATTAATTCTAAATATTTTAGAATCATTTTTATAATAATTTTCATTATTTATACATTTAAAATATTTATCTAAAATAATATCACCAATTATTATCACTTTTCCTGATTTAAAATTTGGTAAAATCAATTTAATCCTCCAAGTATTATATATTAAAATATTGATAATTTATTATTCTAAAATTTAGCTAAAATTTATTTTTTTATAAATTTCGTTAATATTTATTTGAGCTTTATTTCTTGCCTTTTTTGCCCCATCAGATGCTATCTTTAAAAGATAATCTTCTTCTTTTCTTAAATTAAAATATTTATTTTGAAAAGATTTAAGTTTATATATTAATGAATCTGATAAATATTTTTTAAAATTAATATAATTTTTATTGTAAAATTTTTTTTCCAGTTTAGAAATAGAAATTTTATTTATACAAGAAAGAATATTTAATAAATTAGACACACCTGGTTTAAGAATTGGATCATAATGAATAGAAGGAGGTATATCTGAATCTGTTACTGCATTTTGAATTTTATTTATAATTGAATTTTCATTTTCTAATAAATAAATCACATTATTATTATTAACATCTGATTTTGACATTTTTTTATTTGGATTTAATAAAGACATAATACATGATTTATTATTTGAAATTAGAGCATTTGGTATATTAAATATTTTTTTTTTATGTATTGAATTAAATCTTTTTGCTATTTTTTTTGTTAATTCTAAATGTTGTAATTGATCACATCCAACAGGCACAATATTTGATTTATAAAGCAAAATATCAGATGCCATTAAAACTGGATAATTTAATAAACCAATATTTATATTTTTATTTGTATTTGATATTTTATTTTTAAATTGTGACATACGTTTTAATTCACCATAATTAGTATAACAATTTAAAATCCAATTAAGATATGTATGTTCAATTACATGAGACTGAATAAAAATTATACTTTTTAATGGATTTACTCCGCAAGCAATATACATTGCTATAATATCTAAAGTCATTGTTTTTAATTTTTTATAATTTTTTATCACAGTCATTGAATGCAAATCAGCAATGCAATAAATACAATCATATTTTTTTTGTAAATATCTCCATTGACTTAAACATCCTATATAATTTCCAATAGTTATACTTCCTGATGGTTGAACACCGCTAAATACTATTTTTTTTTTCATTTTCAATCCATTAATTTATAATTATTACTATTATTGAAATAAATAATAAAAAATTTATTTTTTTTTAAAACACTAACATCATAATAATTAATAACACATATTATATATATATTTTTAAAAAATTTATATTTTTGAATATTAATTAATATAATACAAACACATTGGTTTCACATATAGTAATTTTATTAAAATTATTGAGTGTAATTACACTATTAACAGATATGTTAATATTTTTTAACGTTTTTAAAAATTTTTTATTATTTTTATTTTATTTAAATTTGAAAATAAAAAATTTAATTGACTTGATAATAAATAATTTATAGACATTATAAATATATTATATTCATTGGTAATTTTTGATTTAATAATTTATTATTAATTTAATAATAAATGTACTAATAATTATATTAAACGAATAATAATGATCGATAATATTAGAATAAATTAAATTAACAAGATAATTTTATAAAATACCAATATCTTAACCGAATTGTTCAAAATAAAAATTAATTATTGATGGTAAAATTATTAATGTTTTAATGTTAATACTATTTAATATATAAAATTATAATTTGATGTATTAAATATTACGTGTATAATAAATTAATAATTTAACTATTTTTGAATTTCCTGCTAAAATATTACCATTAATAAAATAATCATTTTCTCCTAAAAAATCTGTTACTAAACCACCAGATTCTCTAATAATAAGATCACCACTTATAAAATCAATTGGATTTATAAACATTGCAAAATAACCATCTATTTTTCCTGAAGCTACATATGATAAATCTAAAGCAGTTGAACCTGTACTTCTTAAAGATATATTACTTAAAAATATTTTTTTAAATAAATTAAAATATATTTTATTTTTTTTTTTATTTAAAAATTTAAATTTAGAAGATATCAATATTCTATCTTTTTTTTTTTTTATGCCACATCTAATTCTAAAACCATTTAAATAAGCTCCTTTACCCCGTAAAGCTGTAAACATATCATTTCTAATTGGATCGTATATTACAGATAATTCTGTATTATTTTTAATAATTAATGACAATGAAATCGCAAAATGAGGAAATTTTTTAATAAAATTAATTTTACTATCTATGGGATTAATAATCCATTTTATTGATGTGTTTTTGATATTATTGTTCTTATATCCTAAAATATAATGTTTTGGATAAGATTTTATTATAATAGAAATTATTAAATTTTTAACTAATTTAGCGATATAATTTATATAATAAGTGTTATCTTTTTCTTGTTTATTTAAAAAATCTGTAGATTCATAAAATCTATTTATTAAATTACCTGCTTTTCTAACAGCCCTGATAGCAATATTAATCATCGGATTCATAAATATTTATTATTTTATAATTTTAATTGGATTAAATAATAATATTTATATTATTCAATTACTTTAAATAAAAATATATATATTTATAGTAAATAAAATTAAATATAGTTTAATTTTTAAAAATATTTATATAAATTAAATATAATTTATATAAATAAATATAATTTAAATATAAACATTAATAGTATTTAATTAATATATTTAAAAATATAATTAAAAAAATTTATTTTTTTAATTATATTTTGATATCGTATTTTGAATATATTTGTATTTTTTTATACAATATGTTTATTTCTTATTTTTTTATATCTCACATATTAATAATTTTTTTTTAAATTTCATTTTCTTTTAATTTTTTTTCTAATTTATTTAATTTATATTTATTAATTATAGGGTTGATTAAAATATCAAGATTTCCTTTAAAAATTGATTCTAATTTATATAATGTTAGACCAATTCTATGATCAGTTACTCTACCATTATGAAAATTATAAGTTCTAATTCTATCAGATCTAAAACCACTACCAAAAAGATTTTTTTTAGTATTATGAGATTGTTCTTGAATTTTTTTTAATTCCAATGAATATAATCTAGATCTTAAAACTGACATAGCTTTGGATTTATTTTTATGTTGTGATCTTTCATCTTGACACTCTACAACTATACCTGTAGATAAATGCTTAATACGTATTGCTGAATCAGTGGTATTAACATGTTGTCCTCCAGCACCAGAAGATCTAAAAGTATCAATTTTTATATCTAATGATCTAATTTTTGGACATTCTGCTTCTGGTATTTCTTGCATTACTGCTACTTTGCATGTTGATGTATGTATTCTTCCTTGATTTTCAGTACAAGGAACTCTTTGAACTCTATGTCCTCCTGATTCAAATCTTAAAATACTATAAGATCCAAAATTAGAAATTTTAGCTATAATATCTTTAAATCCTCCTTTATTACAATAATTAATATTTAAAATTTCTATATTCCATTTTTTTTTTTCTATAAATTTATTATACATTTTAAATAAATCTTTAGTAAATAAAGATGCTTCATAACCTCCTGTTCCTGATTTTAATTCTATAAAACATCCTCTTTTATTTTCTATTTCTTTAGGTAAAATTAATATTTTTAATTTATTTTCTAATATTTTTAATTTTATTACACAATTATTATATTCTTCTTTTGCAAGAGCTTTTATTTCTTTATCTTGTATTAATTTTTTTAAATTTTTTATATTTTTTTTAATTTTCTTTCTTTTATTTAAAAATTTGATAATTTTATATAAGTACAAATATTCTTTATAAACATTAGAAAATTTTTTTTTATTTAAAAAAATTTTCTTATCAGTTAATAAATTATTAACTATTTCAAATCTGTTTTTTAATAAATTTAATTTATTTAAAATTAATTTATTCATAAATTTAATTTATATCCTTTATATAAATTAATTAAAATATAAAATTAATTTAATATTTAATATTATTTGAATATAAAATCATACTTTATATTTTATAATATAATATTTTATATTTAATTATAAAATAAAAATGGTTAAAAAAAAATATGATAATAAAAAATAGGAATTATAGGTCTTCCAAATGTTGGAAAACCTACTTTATTTAATTTATTAATAAAATTAAATACAAATTCTAAAAATTTTTTTTAGTACTATAAAAAAAAACAAATTATGATTTAGTAAAAGTTCAATATAAAATAATTAATACAATATCTAATATTATTAATGTTGAGTTAATTTTGTATGATTTTTAAAAATGTGAAAATTATTTAAATAAAAATTTAAAAAAAATAAAAATAAAAAAATTTCTATTATTTAAAAAAATTAATTAAAAAATGTTTTTTCATTTTTAAAAACTAAAAATGTTAAAAACATTAAATCTTAAAATATAAGAAAAAAAAAAAAAGAAAATATTAAGTTAGTTTTTTTAACAATAAAACCTGAAATTTATGTAGCTAATATAAATTAAAATAATTTTATTTATAAAAATAATTTTTGAACATAATATTTTATTTTATATATATTAAAAATATAATTTAATATTTATTTGTGCTAAAAATAAATTAATCTTAACTAAAAATTTAAAAATAAATATTAACAAATTTAAAAATAATTTTAATATTTATATATATAACATAAATAAATTTATTATTTATATAGTTAAATATTTACATTTAAAATATTTTTTATATTTAATAAAAAGAAATTAAATCTTGACTTGTTTATAAAAACACTACAGTATTAGAAACTTCTAATAAAATACATTATTATTTTAGTAAAAAAATATTAAAATACAAATTATTTTTTATAATAATTTTATTTTTATAAAGATAAAAAAGAGATTAAAAAATTAAGAAAAGTACATCTAGCAGGTAAAAATTATATATTAAAAGATGAAGATATAATTAAATTTTTATTTAGTAAATAAGTTTTTAAAAAAAAAAGAAAATATATATAAGTTATATATTTTTATATTACATTTTAATTTAAATATAAAGATAAATATTTGTTTTAAATATAAATAATATTTAAAACAAATATTTATCTTTATATTTAAATTAATTTTGTTTTTTATTTCTTTCTTTATGATATTTATATCCAGTTCCAGCTGGTATTAATCTTCCTACAATAACATTCTCTTTAAGACCTCTTAATTCATCTATTTTTCCAGAGACAGCTGCTTCTGTTAATACTCTAGTTGTTTCTTGAAACGAAGCTGCAGAAATAAATGATTCAGTAGAAAGAGAAGATTTTGTTATACCTAATAAATCACGAATATAAACTATTTCTTTTTTACATTGTTTTTTAAGTTTAAGATTATAAATTCTAACTTGAGAATATTCTACTTGTTCACCTTCTAAAAAATTAGAATCACCTTTATTTATAATAGTAACCTTTCTTAACATTTGACGAATAATTACTTCTATATGTTTATCGTTAATTTTTACTCCTTGTAATCTATATATATCTTGAACTTCATTCACAATATATTGTGTAAATTCATTAACACCCCTTAATCTTAAGATATCATACGGTGATTCTTGACCGTTAGAAATTAAATCCCCCCGATATACTTTTTCTCCTTCAAAAACATTTAAATGTCTCCATTTTGGAATCATTTCTTCATAACATTTATCTCCATTTTTTTTAGAAATTATTAAACGTATTTTATCCTTAGTTTCTTTTCCAAATGAAACTATTCCACTTGTTTCAGATAAAATAGCATGATCTTTAGGTATTCTAGCTTCAAATAAATCAGCAACTCTTGGTAATCCACCAGTTATATCTTTTGTACCATAAGTTTCTAAAGGTAAACGTGCTAAAATATCACCACTGGTAATTTTACATCCATCTTCTAATTGAATTATTGTTTTACCAGGTAAAAAATATTGTGCTGGCATTTCAGTTCCTGGAATAAGAATATTGTCACCATTTAAATCTACAATTGTTAATTTAGGTCTTAAATGTTTACTAATACCGATTGGTCTTTCATATAAATCTAGTATAACAATAGAAGATAATCCCGTAAGTTCATCAGTTTGACGAGTTATACTTTGTCCTTCTATCATATCAATTAATTTAATAAATCCATCAACTTCTGATATTACAGGCATAGTATGAGGATCCCAATTTGCAATCATTTCTCCTTTATTTATTTTTTCTCCATTTCCTTTTGAAACTATACAACCATAAGGTATTTTGTATTTTTCTTTAATTTTACCTATATTATCTAATAATCTTATTTCAGCATTACGAGATGTTATTATTAATTTACCAATTTTACTTATTACAAATTTAGCATTTACAAAATTAACAATTCCGATATTTTTAGCTTTTATATGAGATGTAGAAACTGATCTAGATGCAGCACCGCCAATATGAAATGTACGCATTGTTAATTGAGTACCTGGTTCTCCTATTGATTGAGCAGCTATTACACCTATTGCTTCTCCTTTTTTAACTAATCGACCTCTAGCTAAATCACGACCATAACAATAAGAACATACTCCATAAGTTGTATCACATGTAACTACTGATCTAACTTTTACACTTTCTATAGAATTTTCTTTGATAATTTTACAATATTTTTCATCTAGTAATGTATTTCTATTTATAATTACTTCAAATTTACCTGGTTTTAAAATATTTTCCGCTGTAACTCTACCTAAAATTCTATCTGTAAGATTATCTTTTACATTGTTACCTTCTATTACATTTGTTATCACTATGCCAAACAATGTTTTACAATCTTTTTCTAAAATAACTACATCTTGTGCTGCATCTACTAATCTTCTTGTTAAATATCCAGAATTAGCTGTTTTTAATGCTGTGTCAGCTAATCCTTTACGTGCACCATGAGTAGAAATAAAATATTGTAAAACATTTAACCCTTCTCTAAAATTAGCTGTAATAGGTGTTTCTATTATAAAACCATCAGGTTTTGCCATTAATCCTCTCATTCCAGCTAATTGACGAATTTGTGCTGATGAACCTCTTGCTCCTGAATCAGCCATCATGAAAATACTATTAAAAGAAATTTGATTTTCTTTAACTCCTAATTTATTTATTACTTTATCGTTTGAAAGATTTTTCATCATAGAATTAGAAATTTTTTCATTAGCTGATGCCCAAATATCAATAATTTTATTATATTTTTCACTTGAAGTTACCAAACCAGATTGAAATTGTGTTTGTATTAAAAATACTTCCTTTTCCGCTTCTTTTATTATTTCTTCTTTATTTTTTGGTATAACAATATCATCTATACCTACAGAAGATCCAGATTTTGTTGCATAATAAAATCCAATATACATAATTTTATCAGCAAAAATAACTGTCTTTTTTAATCCTAATGTTCTATAACAAGTATTAAAAATTTTAGATATTTCTTTTTTACATAATGTTTTATTTATTATTGAAAATTTTAATCCTTTTGGAATTATATTCCATAAAATTGCTCTTCCAATAGTAGTATTTTTAATTGTTTTTTTTTTAAAAAATATTTTATTAATTTTAATATATTCTTTTATTTTTACTTTAACATTTGAATGTAATTCAGCTATACCATTTTTATAAACTAATTCCGCTTCTTTGGATCCACTTAATATCATCCCATCTCCTTTTCCATTTATTTTACTTCTTGTCATATAATATAAACCTAAAACTAAATCTTGAGATGGAACTATAATTGGTTCTCCATTAGCAGGAGATAAAATATTATTAGTAGACATCATTAATGAACGTGCTTCTAATTTTGCTTCTAAAGTAAGTGGTATATGAACTGCCATTTGATCTCCATCAAAATCAGCATTATAAGCAGAACAAACTAAAGGATGTAATTGAATAGCTTTTCCTTCTATAAGAATAGGTTCAAAAGCTTGAATACCTAATCTATGCAAGGTAGGAGCTCTATTAAGCATAATAGGATATTTTTTAATTACATCTTCTAATACATCCCATACAATAGATTCTTCATTATCTACCATTTTTTTAGCAGATTTTATTGTTGAAGATATACCTCTGGTCTCTAATTTAGAATATACAAATGGTTTAAATAATTCTAATGCCATTCTTTTAGGGAGTCCACATTGGTTTAATTTTAAAGATGGACCAACAGTTATTACTGAGCGTCCAGAGTAATCAACTCTTTTACCTAAAAGGTTTTGTCTAAATCTTCCTTGTTTTCCTTTAATCATTTCAGATAATGATTTTAATGGACGTTTGTTAGATGATGTAATAGCTTTACCCCGTCTTCCATTATCTAATACTGAATCTACTGATTCTTGAAGCATACGTTTTTCATTACGAATAATTATATCAGGTGCTGATAATTCTATAAGTCTTTTCAATCTGTTATTTCTGTTTATCACACGTCTGTATAAATCATTAAGATCTGATGTTGCAAATCTTCCTCCATCTAATGGTACCAAAGGTCGTAAATCTGGTGGTAGAACTGGTAATACTGTTAAAATCATCCAATCTGGTTTATTTCCACTATTTATAAATGATTCTAATATTTTTAAACGTTTATTGATTTTATTTCTTTTATTTTCTGAATTAGTAATTTCTAATTTCTTATTAAGATTAAAACATTCTTTATCTAAATCAATTTTATTCAGTAGAAATTTTACAGCTTCAGCACCTATCTTGGCTTCAAATTCATCACCAAATTCTTCAATAGCATTAATATATTTATCTTCATTAAGAATTTGACCATTACTTAATTTTGTAATTCCACTATCTATTACTATATAAGATTCAAAATATAATATTTTTTCTATATCTTTTAATGGCATATCTAACAAAAGTCCTATTCTTGAAGGTAATGATTTTAAAAACCAAATATGAGCCACAGGAGCAGCTAATTCAATATGCCCCATTCTTTCTCTTCTAACTTTAGAATTAGTAACTTCAACACCACATTTTTCACATACAATTCCTTTATGTTTTAATCTCTTATATTTGCCACATAAACATTCATAATCTTTCATAGGTCCAAAAATTCTTGAACAAAATAATCCATCTCTTTCTGGTTTAAAAGTACGATAATTAATCGTTTCTGGTTTTTTAACTTCTCCAAATGACCAAGATCTTATCATATTTGGAGATGCTAAAGAAATTTTAATAGAATCAAAATCTTCTGTTTTATTTTTTGATTTAATAAATTTAAATAAATCTTTCACAGAATTATTCCTGATTAAGTTAAAATTATTATAATTATTTAAAAATAAAATAAATATATAAAATAAATTTTTTATTAAAAATATTAATCTTTTAATCTAAATCTATATTTAAAGCCAAAGATCTAATTTCTTTTAATAAAACATTAAAAGACTCAGGCATTCCTGGTTCCATTATATTATTTCCATTAATTATATTTTTATACATTTTTATTCTTCCATTAACGTCATCCGATTTTACTGTTAACATTTCTTGCAGAGTGTATGAAGCTCCATATGCTTCTAATGCCCACACTTCCATTTCCCCAAAACGTTGTCCTCCAAATTGAGATTTACCACCTAAAGGTTGTTGAGTTATCAGACTATAAGCTCCTGTAGATCTTGAATGCATTTTATCATCAACTAAATGATTTAATTTAAGCATATACATATAACCTACTGTTACTTTATGTTCAAATTTTTCACCAGTAAAACCATCAAATAAATTTATTTTACCTGAAGTTGGTAAATTACTTAATTTTAAAAGTTTTTTTATATCTTTTTCTTTAACACCATCAAATACAGGTGTTGATATTGGAAATCCATTTTTAAGATTATTCGCTAAAATATATACTTCTTTATCAGATAAATTATCTAAATCTATTTTATTATTAATATTATCTCCTAAATTATATATTTTTTGAATAAAAGATTTAATTTTTTTAATATTTTGTTTTTGTTTAATCATTAAATTAATTTTTTCACCAATTCCTTTTGCAGCTAAACCTAAATGTGTTTCTAAAATTTGTCCAATATTCATACGTGAAGGAACACCTAATGGATTTAGAACTATATCTACCGGAACACCATATTCATCATAAGGCATATCTTCTATTGGATTTATTTTAGAAATAACACCTTTATTACCATGTCTTCCAGCCATTTTATCACCAGATTGTATATTACGTTTAACAGCTAAACATACTTTAACAATTTTAATAACTCCTGGGGATAAATCATCTCCTTGTAATATTTTACTAATATTAAATTCTAATTTTTTATTAAAATCACTATGAATTTTTTTAATTTGTTTTTTAATATTATTTATTTTATTTTTATAATAAAAATTATTTAATTTTATTTTTAACCATTTATATTTTTCTATATTTTTTAATTTTTTATGTTTAATACCATTATTAATAAGTATATTATAAATTTTTAAAAATAATCTTGATTCAAATATATTTAATTCTTCTTTTAAATCATCTTTTATTTGTTTTATTTTTAATTTTTCTATTTCTAATGTTCTTTTATCTTTTTTAACACCATCTCTATTAAATATTTGTACATCGATTACAGTTCCAAAAACACCATTTGGAACTCTTAATGAAGAATCTTTTACATTTGAAGATTTTTCACCAAAAATTGCTCTTAATAATTTTTCTTCAGGTGTGACTTTTATTTCACCTTTAGGTGTTACTTTTCCTACTAATATATCATTTCCATTTACTTCAGCACCTATAAATATTATACCTGATTCATCTAAATTAGATAATGAAGATTCGCTAATATTAGGAATATCTGAAGTAATTTCTTCTGGTCCTAATTTGGTATCTCTAGCAATACAAATAAGTTCTTGTATATGAATAGTAGTGAATCTATCATCTATTACTATACGTTCTGATATTAACATAGAATCTTCAAAATTATATCCATTCCATGGCATAAAAGCTATTCTCATATTTTGTCCTAAAGCTAATTCACCAAGATCTGTAGAAGGTCCATCAGCTATTAAATCTCCCTTGATAATTATATCATTTAAATTAACACAAGGTTTTTGATTTATACAAGTATTTTGATTAGAACGAAGATACTTATTTAAGTTATAAATATCAATACCTGATTCTTCTTTATTTATTTCATTTTTTTTAACACTTATTATAATTTTTTCAGAATCTACGTATTTTACATAACCACTTCTTTTAGAAATTAATGTAACACCAGAATCAACAGCAACTGATCTTTCCATTCCAGTTCCTACTAAGGGTTTTTCAGATATAATTGTTGGTACAGATTGACGTTGCATATTTGCACCCATTAAAGCACGATTTGCATCATCATGTTCTAAAAATGGAATAAGAGAAGCTCCAACAGAGACTATTTGTTGAGTAGAAACATCCATATAATCGACTTCAAATTTTTTAAATAAGTTTGATTCTCCTTTATTTCTACATGTTATTAAATCATGAATAAAAGAACCATCTTTATTTAATTTTGTATTAGATTGAGCAATAATAAAATTTATTTCTTCAAATGCTGAAAGGTAAACAATTTTTTTTGTAACTATACTAAATTTAACCAATCTATATGGTGTTTCTATAAATCCATATTTATTAATTCTAGCATACACTGACAGAGAATTAATTAAACCTATATTAGGACCTTCAGGTGTTTCTATAGGACAAACTCTTCCATAATGAGTGGGATGAACATCACGAACTTCAAAACCTGATCTTTCTCTAGTTAATCCTCCTGGACCTAATGCAGATATACGTCTTTTATGGGTAATTTCAGATAATGGATTATTTTGATCCATAAATTGAGATAATTGACTGGATCCAAAAAATTCTTTTAGAGATGAAGAAATAGGTTTAGAATTAATTACATCTTGTGGATATAATTCATCAATATCACTTAAAGATAAATTTTCTTTTACTGTTCTTTCTAATCTTGTTAAACCAATTCTAAATTGATTTTCAGTCATTTCTCCTACGGATTTTATTCTTCTATTTCCCAAATGATCTATATCATCTATCTCGCCTTTACCATTACGTATATTAATTAGTTTTTTAATTAAATCTATAATATCTTTATCATTTAAAATACTTGAACCTTTTAGTTTTTTTCTTGATAATGAAGTATTAAATTTCATTCTTCCTACTTCTGATAAATCATAACGATTTTTTGAAAAAAATAAATTTTTAAATAAATTTTCAGCAACTTCTTTTGTAGGAGGTTCACTTGGTCTCATCATACGATATATTTCTATTAAAGCACTTTTTCTATCTACAGAATTATCAATATTAATTGTATCTGATATATAAACACCATGATCTAAATCATTTGTAAATATAGTTTCAATATTATTTAATTTTGAATTTATTAAATTTTCTAAAATATCTATTGTTATTTTAGTATTTGCAAAAGCAATAATTTCACCTGTATTTTTATTAATATAATCTTTTATCAATACTTTACCTATTAAATATTCTTTAGGAACTGTTATATTTTTAATATTATCTTTTTTTAAATATTTAATATGTCTTGCAGTAATTCTTTTACCTTTTTCTATATATATTTTATTATTTTTTTTAATTTCAAATGCAGATGTTTGACCTCTTAATCTTTCAGGAATTAATTTCATATTAATTTCTTTTTTATTTATATTATAAATAACACTTTCATAAAAAATACTTAATATTTGTTTATTACTATAATTCATAGCTTTTAATATAACAGTTGCCGGTAATTTTTTTCTTCTATCAATTCTAACAAATAATATATCTTTAGAATCAAATTCAAAATCCAACCAAGATCCTCTATAAGGTATTATAATTGCATTATAAATAATTTTACCTGAAGAATGTATCTTTCCTTTATCACTATCAAAAAAAACACCAGGACTACGATGTAATTGAGATACAACTACACGTTCTATTCCATTTATAATAAATGTTCCATTTTTAGTAATAAAAGGTATTTCACCCATATAAACTTCTTGTTCTTTTATTATTTTTATTTTTTTTTCTGAATATTCTTTATTATAAACAATAAGTTTTAATTTTGCTTTCAAAGATGATGAAAAAGTTAATCCTCTTGATTTACATTCTTTAACATTAAAAATTGGTTTATTTAGATTATAACTAATATAGTGCAATTCTGAATTTTTATTATAACTTTTGATAGGAAAAATAAATAAAAATGATGATTCTAAACCATATTTACCTGTTATATCTCTATTTATAAATCTATTAAAAGATTCAATTTGAGCAGATAATAAATATGGAATATCTAAAATTTGTTGATGTTTACCAAAATTTTTACGAATACGTTTTTTTTCTATATAAGAATAGATTTTTGAATTTTTCAATTTATATTTTTCTTATTAAATAATAATATTAAAAAAATAAATATATAATTTTAAATATAATTAAAAATGATATATTGATTTTTTATGTGAATATTTATTCTATAAATTAAGAATTTTATTTACTAAATTTAAATTATATTTATAAAATAATATTTTTTATATTAAAAGCTAGTGTCTAAAGACACCAGCCATTAATATTTAATCTTTTAAAAAATTTTTAAATTTAATTTAAGTTATAGATACAGAAGCTCCTGATTTTTCTAAAGTATTTTTAAGAGATATAGATTCTTCTTTATTAATTCCTTCTTTAATTATAACTGGAAATGATTCTACAAGATCTTTTGATTCTTTTAAACCAAGACCAGTGACACTTCTAATTATTTTGATTACAGAAATTTTATTTGGTCCTATTTGATCTAGAATAACATTAAATTCATTTTTTTCTTCTTCTTTTATTTTATTAGAATTTGTTTTATTTATATCTAAATTAGCAGATATATTAAATTTTTTTTCCATCATTTTAACTAAATCGACAACTTCAATTACTGTCATTTTTGATATTGAATCTAAAATTTGTTCTTTAGTAATAGACATAAAATTTCCTAAAAAAAAAAATTAAATAATTTTTTTGTATATATAAATTATATTTGTTTTTTTTTATTATAACATATTGATTTTAACAATTTAATTAATTTTAATATACATGATTCTTTAATAATAAATGATAACATTGATATTGACTCTAAATAAGTTGGAATATCAGAAAGAATATTTATTTGAGATGATTCTATTTTTTTTCCGTCAAAAGAAGCATTTGTTATTTTAAAACTTTTATTTTCTTTAGAAAATTCTTGGAATAATCTAGCTGCATCTCCTGGATTTTCATTGGACAAAGCAATTATATTTTGACCAATAAAAATATTTTTTAAACATTTAAAAGTAGTTTGTTTAATTATTTTTTTCATCAAAGTATTTTTAACTACTTTAATATAAACATTTTTTTTATTACATAATTTACGTAATTCATTAATTTTATTAGATTTAACACCATCATATTTAGCAATAACTATAGAAATAGCTTTTTTTGATTTTTCAATAATTTTTTTTACAATTTCTTTTTTATTTTTTATTTTTAATACCATTAAATTATCTCTTTTAAAGATTACAAATAATATTATAAATATTTTATAATATTTGAATATTTAAATTAAAAATAATTAAATTAATTTATCAAACAAGCTATTTTTATCAATTAATAAACCAATTCCCATAGTAGTAGAGATTTTAATTGTTGTAATATAATTTCCTTTTGAAGTAACAGGTTTATTTTTAATAATAGATAAAATTAAATTTTTTAAATTTTTAATTAATTTTTTATTACTAAAATTTATTTTTCCAAAAGTTGTATTAATTACACCATACTTATCACTTTTATAATTAATTTGTCCTTTTTTAAAATTTTTTAAAGATTTTATAATATTATTTGTAATAGTTCCAAATTTATAATTAGGCATTAAACCACGAGGTCCAAGAATATTAATAAGTTTATTTACAATATTCATAGAATATTTATATGCTATTATAATATTTATATTTTTATATCCATTTTTTATTTTTTTATATAAACTTTCCATTCCTACGATATCTGCTCCATTTAATTTAGCATCGTATGCATCTTTATCTTTAGCAAATACAGCAATAATATTTTTTCGTCCTGTACCATAAGGTAGTATTGTATTACCTATTACGTTTTGATCATTATTATTATAATTAATTCCTAATTTTATTGAAACATCTACACTTTCTATAAAATCTACTGTAGATATTTTTTTAAGAATAATTAATGCATTTTTTATTTTATACTTATTTGAAAACTTTATATTTTTACTTATCTTTTTCATTCTTTTATTTAGCTTAGGCATTTTAATCCTCTAGTAAAAGCCCTATTGAATAAGCTGTACCTAAAATTGATCTATACATAGATTCTATATTAGATCCTGTCATATCATTTGATTTTATTTTTGCTATTTCATAAATTTGATTTTTTTTTATTTTACCAACTTTGTCTTTATTTGGCTTACTAGAACCTAATTTAATTCCTGATGCTTTTTTTAAAAGAAAAGAAGCAGGTGGAGTTTTAATAATAAAAGTAAAAGATTTATCAGAAAAAATAGTTATAACAACTGGAATAGGAAGTCCTTTTTCCATTTTTTCTGTTTTTGTATTAAACATTTTACAAAATTTTATTATATTTACACCATGTTGACCTAAAGCAGGACCAATAGGAGGGCTTGGATTTGCCATTCCTGATAATACTTGTAATTTTATATAATTTTTTTTTTTTTTTATCATATTAATCTCATATAAATTTATTTTTAAAAAAATCAAAAAATATTTAATTAATATTTAATCAATTTATAAACAAATAAATTATATTATATGTTATATTATAAATATAATCAATAAATATTTTTAAAAATTTAAATTTTTTCTACTTGATCAAAATCAAGATCCACAGGTGTTGATCTGCTAAATATTGATATTGATAATTTTAAACGATTTTTTTCATAATCAATTTCTTCTACAATTCCATTAAAATCAGAAAAAGGTCCATCTTTTACTCTTATTAATTCTCCTGGTTCAAAAATAGTTTTTGGTCTGGGTTTATTATTAAAATTTTTTAAACTAAATTTAATTTTACTCACTTCTTTTTCACTAAGATAAGTGGGATTAAATGAAGTTCCTCCTATAAAATTTATAATTTTAGGAACTCTCTTAATAAGATGCCAACTTTTATTATTCATTATCATATTTATCAAAATATATCCGGGTAATAATTTAAATTCAGTTTTTTTATGTTGTCCTTTTTTTATTTCTAAAACTCTTTCCATTGGTAATATTATTTCACCAAATAACTTTTTCATATTATTAATATTTATATATTCTTTAATTGAATCAATTATTATTTTTTCTTTACCTGTAATAACTTGAACTATATACCATTTTTTTTTAAAATCCATAAATAATTTAAACCTTTAAATTAATAAAAATATAATATATTTAATATAATATTATCTAATAAAAATATACAAATAGAAATTATAATTGTTAAAAAAATTATAATTAATGTAATAATTAATGTTTCTTTAAAACTTGGCCAAACTGAATTAATAATTTCCAATATGTATTTATTAAGAATTAAAATGAACAATTTAAATTTATATGTTCTAATTAAAATAATATAAGATATAAATATTAAAATTAACTTAAATATTTTAATATTTATTAAAAATTTTTTTTTTAAAAAAAATTTAGCAAATGGTGTAAAAAATAATAAAGATAATATACATATGTATTTAATAACTTCTTTTTTTTTTATTTTTATTTTTTTTTTATTTAAAGTCATTTCAAACCTATTATTTTAATAAATAAATTATAATTATTTTTAATTATTAAAATTAATAATTAAAAATATAATTTCTGCTGATAAGCAGATTTGAACTGCTGACCTCATTCTTACCAAGAATGTACTCTACCATCTGAGCTATATCAGCAAATTTTAAGCGAGTAGTGGGAATCGAACCCACATCATCAACTTGGAAGGATGATATAATATCCATTATAATATACCCGCAATTTTTAATAAAAAAATTTGAATACTGGTGGGGGAAGGATTTGAACCTTCGAAGTAAATAACGGCAGATTTACAGTCTGCTCCCTTTGACCGCTCGGGAACCCCACCATTAAATGCCGGCAAAAGGAATTGAACCCTTGACCTACTGATTACAAATCAGTTGCTCTACCATGCTGAGCTATACCGGCATAAAAATAAATTTTTTTAAAAATATACTTAATTAAAATTATGACATAATTATCAATAATTGACAATATAAATATTTTAAAAACTTAAATCTAATAATTAATTATTAATTAATAGGCCTGGGTGGATTTGAACCACCGACCTCACCCTTATCAGGGGTGCGCTCTAACCTCTGAGCTACAGGCCTTTAAAAAAAAATCAAAATAATTAATATTTTTTAATATTAATTAATTATTATTTTAAATAATAAAATATTTTTTTTCAATAAAAAATTTGATATAATTTATTTATAAATATTGAAATATTATTTAATATATATTAAATTTTTAGATAAATATTATTAAAAATAATTTAATTATTTAATTAATAAATTAAGGTTGATTGATTTTTATGAAATTAATATTAGTTCTTAACTGTGGTAGTTCATCTATAAAATTTTCTATTATTAATTTAATTAATAATTTTAAATATATTTATGGATATGCTGAATGTTTAAATATTAAGAAATCTATATTGAAATATAATATAGAAAATAAATATAAGAAAATTTCACTTGGTGATTATTGTAATCATAAAAAAGCTATTTTATTTATAGTAAATAATATTTTTAAAAAAAAAAAAAAAATATTAAATAATATAATAGGTATTGGCCATAGAATTGTACATGGAGGTGAAAAATTTAAAAATTCAGTTTTAATAAATAAAGACGTTATAAAAGGAATCAAAGATGCTATACCTTTTGCACCATTGCATAACCCTTCACATTTAATAGGTATTAATGAAGCTTTTAAATCATTTCCACATTTATCAAAAAAAAATGTAGCTGTTTTTGATACATCTTTTCATTATACAATTCCAGAAGAATCATACTTATATCCTATACCATATTTTTTATATAAAAAATATAAAATAAGACGTTATGGAGCACATGGAACAAGTAACTTATATATAATATTAGAAGTAAAAAAAATACTTAAATTAAAAAATAATAATATTAATTTAATTATATGTCATCTAGGAAATGGTAGTTCTATATCTGCTATTAGAAATGGTAAATGTGTTGATACTTCAATGGGTATGACACCTTTAGAAGGTTTAGTTATGGGTACAAGAAGTGGTGATATAGATCCATCTATTATTTTTTATTTACATGATATTTTAGGCTTTTCTCATGACTATATAAATAAACTTTTAACTAAAAAATCTGGCTTATTAGGTCTTACTGAACAAAGTAGTGATTTTAGATTTACTGAAAAATATTATTTTATTAAAAAAAATGCAAGAAGAACTATGAATGTATACTGTCATCGTTTAGCTAAATATATTGCATCATACAGTTCTCTTATGAATGGAAAATTAGATGCATTAATATTTACAGGAGGAGTGGGAGAAAATTCATATATTGTACGCAAATTAACTTTAAATAGATTAACTTTGCTTGGTTTTTTTATAGATAATAATATTAATAAAAATATTTGTTTCGGAAAAACAGGGATAATAACAAAGAAAAAAAGTCTTAAATCAATAGTAATCCCCACCAAAGAAGATTTAGTAATAGCACATAATACATCATTTTTAATAAATAAATAAATTAATACTAATTGATTTATTTATTAAAAGTTTAAAAAAAAAGAAAATTAAAACAAAGGATAAAAATGTCTCGTATTATTATGTTAATTCCAACAAATAAAAATGTAGGATTAAGAAGTATTAGTATGAGTTTAATATACTCTATAAGAAAACAAAATATAAATATAGAATATCTAAATTTAATAAATCAAGGTATATATCAAGAAAAATGTTATTTTACAAAAAATAAAAATATAAAATATCTGAAAAACAAAAAAAAATTAAATTATATATCTTTAAAATATTTAAAAAAATTAATTTTTTCTAATAAAAAAGATATTTTATTTGAAAAAATATTAGATATTTATAATAAAATTAAAAATAATAATAAAATATTTTTATTAGAAGGTTTAATACCAATTTCAAATAATAATTTTGAAATTAATCTTAATTATGAAATTTCAAAATTATTAAATACAGATATTATTTTTATATTTACACCTGAAAATAATAATTTCGAAAAATTAAAAGAAAAAATAAAGATATTTATTTCAAATTATGGTGGTATTAATAATAAAAATATTATTGGTATTATATTTAATAAAATAAATGTACCAATATATAAAAATAATAAATTCTTTTCAGATATTTCATTAATTTTGAATAAAAATATTAAATCAAAAATAATAAATATTGATTTTAAAAAAATTTCTTATGAATTAAATATACCGATTATAGGATGTATTCCATGGAATTATAATATTAACAATATTAGTATGATAGATATATCCAAACATATTAAAGCAAAAATTATAAATAAAGGCGATATACAAAAAAGATTAGTTAAAAAAATCATTTTTCCAAATATTAATATTTTTAATATAATTAATAATTTTAAAAATCAATCAATGATAGTTATTCCTAATGATAGATTTGATATATTTATATCATCTTGTCTTGCAGTAATGAATGGTATTAAAATATCTTCTTTATTATTAACTAATGTAAAAGAAATCAAATTTATTAAAAATAATTTATTTTACAAAGCTATAAAAACAGGATTACCAATTTTAAGTACAAAACATGATGTTTTTAGTACTTATATTAATTTACAAATGTTCCAAATTAATTTTCCTTTTAATGAAAATGTTAAAATTTATAAAATAATAAATTATATTTCTAAATATTTAAATATATCTTGGATTAAATCACCCAAATTTTGTTTTAATAAAAAAATAAAATTATCTCCATATATATTTAAATATAAATTAATTGAAATGGCTAAAAAAGAAAATAAAAAAATAATTTTACCTGAAGGATATGATCCAAGAATAATTAAATCTGCATATATATGTTATAAAAAAAAAATAGCTCAGTGTATATTAATGGGAAATCCATATAAAATAAACAAAATATCACATAAACAAGGTATCAATTTAAAAGATAAAATTGAAATTATTGATCCAGATAAAATACAAATGAATTATATATCTAAATTAATTGAAATAAGAAAACATAAAGGAATGACAGAAGAAAAAGCTATTAAAAAATTAAAAGATAATATAGTTTTAGCAACTCTAATGTTAGAAAATTCTGAAGTTGATGGTATTGTATCAGGAGCGGTAAATACAACTGCTAATACAATAAAACCACCACTTCAAATAATTAAAACTTTACCAGGAATATCAACAGTATCATCATTTTTTTTTATGTTATTTAAAAATAAAGTATTAATTTATGGAGACTGTGCTATAAATATAAATCCTACTTCAGAACAATTATCAGAAATAGCTATTCAATCTTATGAATCAGCAATAAAATTTAATATTATTCCTAAAATAGCTATGATATCATATTCTACTGGTAACTCTGGTTATGGAGAAGATGTTGATAAAGTTAGAACAGCAACAAACATTGTAAAAAAAAAAAGACCAGATATAGTAATAGATGGTCCTATTCAATATGATGCTGCTATACTTTCAGATATTGCTATGTTAAAATGTCCAAATTCTCCCTTAAAAGGTAAAGCTAATGTATTTATTTTTCCTAATTTAAATACAGGTAATACAACTTATAAAGCTGTTCAAAGAACATCTAATATTATATCAATAGGTCCTATTTTGCAGGGTATAAAAAAACCAGTCAATGATTTATCTAGGGGGGCAAGTATTGAAGATATAATTTACACAATTGCAATAACTGCAATTCAATCTTAAAAAAATAAATATTTTTTTATATTAATAATATTAATAAAGTTAAATATTTATTTAATATTCTCTATTTTATAAATAAAATAACAGAGAATATTAAATAAATATTAATTATTTATAAAAAATTTAATTTTTTTTTTATATTTAATGTATATTATTTTTTTTTGTTTTTATTTTTAAATCTATTAAAAGAAATCATAATTTCTGATTTAGCTGCATTAACATTATCCCAACCTTCAATTTTAATCCATTTGTTTTTTTCCAAATCTTTATAATGTTTAAAAAAATGTACAATTTGATTTTTAATATTTTTTGATAAATCACTAATATCATTAATATTAATATATTCTCTAGATATTTTATTATGAGGTACTACTAGTAATTTACTATCTTTTCCTGATTCGTCTTCCATTTTTAATAAACCTATAGGACGGCATCTAATTACAGTACCTGGATATATAAAGTAATTTAATAATACTAATACATCCAAAGCGTCACCATCTAATGATAAAGTATTATTAATATAACCATAATTACATGGATAAATCATATTATTGTTAGTAATACGATTAATAAATAAAATACCACTTTTTTTATCTACTTCGTATTTTATATGATGAGAATTAAATGGAATTTCAATAATAACATTAATATCATCTGGTATTTTTTTACCAGATGTAACTTTATATAAACTCATATTTGTTTCCTTTATTTATTTTTAATTTTGATTATAAAAAATTATTATAATATAATTTATTAATTTATATTTACTTTTATAATTTAATAATATAAATTAATAAATTATATTATAATAATTTTTTATAATCAAAATTAAAAATAAATAATAAATCAACTTTTTAAAAATATAAAAATAAAATATGAATTCTTTATTTAAAAGAAATTTTTTAAGATTAATAGATTTTTCTGAAAATGAAATAAAAAAAATATTATTATTTTCACATCATCTAAAAAAAAGAAAAAAATTAGGAAATGAAATTAAATTTCTTGATGGAAAAAATATTTTATTAATTTTTGAAAAACCATCAACACGAACTAGATGTTCTTTTGAAGTTTCAGCATTTGACCAAGGTGCTAATGTAACATATTTAGATCAAAATTCAAGTCAAATGAACAAAAAAGAATCAATTAAAGATACAGCAATAGTAGCAGGTAATATATATGATGGAATTCAATATAGAGGTTATAATCAAAAATATGTAGAACATATTGCAAAATATTCTAAAGTGCCTGTTTGGAATGGATTAACAAATGAATTTCACCCTACTCAAGTAATAGCTGATTTGTTTACTATTCAAGAAAATATTTTATATAAAAGTTTTAATAAAATAAATTTAACTTATATAGGTGATTCATCAAATAATATAGGAAATTCTTTATTAGAAGCTTCTGCTATTACAGGTATAAATCTTACTTTAATATCACCAAAACATTATTTTCCAAATAAAAATTTAATCAATTATTGTACATTATTAAGTAAAAATAAAGGAGGTAATATAAAAATAACAGAAGATATAGAAACTGGAGTCAAATTATCTGATTTTATATATACAGATGTTTGGTTTTCTATGGGGGATAATAAAAATACATGGAAAGAAAGAATTAATGCTCTTAGAGATTATCAAGTAAATTCTGATATAATCAATTTAACCAATAATAAAAATGTTAAATTTTTACATTGTCTTCCTTCTTTTCATGATAATAATAGTTATATAGGAAAACAAATATCACAAAAATATGGATTTAATAATGGAATAGAAGTAACTAATGATGTTTTTGAATCTGATTATAGTTTAGTATTTAAACAATCAGAAAATCGTTTACATACAATTAAAGCAATAATGATTTATACATTAAAAAAAAAAATAAATTTTGAATTAATGTAAAAAGATATTTTTTAAAAAATAACAATTTATACAATCTTATATAATATTTAAATTTATTATGGTTTTAAATATGAATAAAAATCCTATAACTTTACGGGGTATTGAAAAATTAAAAGAAGAACTTGAATATCTTAAAAACTTTAAACGAAAAGAAATAATTAATTCTATAATTAATGCTCGTAAACATGGAGATTTAAAAGAAAATTCAGAATATCATTCTGCTAAAGAACAACAAAGTTTTTGCGAATTTAGAATTAAAGAAATTGAAAATACATTAATTAATTCTTATATTATAGATATAACTAAAATTACAAAAAAAAATTATATTATATTTGGATCAACTGTTACTATAAAATATAAAAATTCAAAAGAAAAAAAAAAATATAAGATAGTTGGTAAAGATGAGTCAGATTTTAAAAAAAACTTAATATCTATTCATTCACCTATTGCACGAAGCCTTATAGGTAAAAAAAATGGTGATAATATTAAAATAAAAACACCAGGAGGGATATTAGAATTTACTATATTAAAAATAGAATATTTATAATAATTATATTAATGATAATTATATTGTTAATAGTATAATTGTATTTTAACGTTATAGTTTAAATATTTTATTTTTAAAAATAAATTTTCAAAAAAAATATGTATATTAAAAAAAAAAAACTAAAAGTTCTAAAATATGGTTAAAAAAACATTTTAATGATATTTATTTTATAAATTCAAAAAAAAGAAAATTACGTTCTCGATCTTGGTTTAAATTGTATGAAATTCAAAAAAAATATAATATTATATTAAAAGGTATGAAAGTTTTAGATTTAGGATCATCTCCTGGTGGATGGTCTGAGTATATTTATAAAAAAATTGGTAAAAATGGTATTATTATTTCTTGTGATATGATTCCTATGAAACCAATACCAGGAGTTTATTTTATATTGGGTGATATAAATAATAATTTATTGCATAAAAATATATATAAAAAAATAGGTAATAATAAAATAGATCTTATTTTATCTGATATGTCTCCAAATATAAGTGGTATATCAACTATAGATATACCTAAATTTATAAATTTAGTTAAATTATCATTAATTTTTTGTAAAAATTTTTTAAAAAAAGGGGGAAGTTTAATAGTAAAAATATTTAATGGAGATGGTTTTGAGAAACTATTTAGATATATAAAATCTAAATTTATTTATGTAAAAATTATAAAACCTTATTCTTCAAAAAAAACATCAAAAGAAATTTATATTTTTGCTAGAAGTTATATTATATAGTTTTTTTTTTAAAATTTTGACATTATTAATAATTTTTATTAAAAGTTTTATATGAGGTTAATATTTTGAATAATATTTTTAAAAACATAATGATATGGTTGACTATGTCAGTTATATTTGTTTCTATGTTTCAAAATTTTGGTTTTATAGAACAAAATGAAAATAAATTAAATTATTCAACATTTATGTCTGAACTTAATAAAAATAAAATAAAAGAGGTTTTAATTAAAAATAGAAAAATTATTTTCACTAATATTAATAATAATAAATATATTACTTATATTCCAATTAATGATCCTAAACTTCTTGATATTTTATTAATTAAAAATGTTAAAATTATAGGAGAATATTCTGAATATCATAGTTTATTTACTTATGTTTTAATATCTTGTTTTCCAATAATTTTAATTGTATTATTCTGGTTATTTTTTATACGTCAAATTAAAAATGGCGGTAAAAGTATTATGTCATTTGGACAAAGTAAAGCTAAAATATTAAATAAAAAAAATATTGAGATTGATTTTGATGATGTAGCTGGTTGTGATGAAGCTAAAAAAGAAGTAAGTGAGATAGTTGATTATTTAAAAAATTCTAAAAAATTTAAAAAATTAGGTGCTAAAATACCAAAAGGTATTTTAATGATAGGGCCTCCTGGTACGGGAAAAACATTACTTGCTAAGGCTATATCAGGTGAAGCAAAAGTGCCTTTTTTCAGTATTTCTGGATCTGATTTTGTAGAAATGTTTGTAGGTGTAGGTGCATCAAGAGTGAGAGATATGTTTAATCAAGCCAAAAAATCATCACCATGTATAATTTTTATTGATGAAATAGATACAGTTGGTCGTAAACGGGGTTCTGGATTCGGGGGAGGTAATGATGAAAGGGAACAAACATTAAACCAAATGTTGGTAGAAATGGATGGATTTGAAAAAAATAAAGGTGTTATTATTATTGCAGCCACAAATCGTCCTGATGTATTAGATAATGCTTTATTACGTCCAGGTCGTTTTGATCGTCAAATTATTATTGATCTTCCAGATTTAAAAGGTAGAGAACAAATTTTAAATGTACATATTAAAAAATCTCCAATATCTTCAGATGTTAATTTATCAATAATAGCAAGAGGGACTCCAGGTTTTTCAGGTGCAGATTTATCAAATTTAATAAATGAAGCTGCTTTATACGCAGCAAGTCAAAATAAAATAATTATATCTATGATAGATTTAGAAAAAGCGAAAGATAAAATTATAATGGGTTCTGAAAAAAAAACATTTATAATATCAAAATTTCAAAAAGAACATACTGCTTATCATGAATCAGGACATGTAATAATTGGTAAATTAGTACCTAATAGTGATCCAATACATAAAGTTACTATTATTCCTAGAAGAAAATCTTTAGGTGCAACTTTTTTTTTACCAAAAGAAGATGTTATAAGTGTCAATCGTCAAAAATTAGAAAGCCAAATATCTACTTTATATGGAGGTCGAGTTGCTGAAGAAATAATATATGGAAATGATAATATTTCAACAGGATCTTTTAATGATATTAAAATTGCTACATCTATTGCTAGAAAAATGGTGACTAAATGGGGTTTTTCTGAAAAACTTGGTCCTATTTTATATTCACATGAAGAAGAAAATGAATTTAATGGAAATAATTATTATTATAAAAATAATAATATATCTGATGAAACAAATTTATTAATAGATAAAGAAATTAAATTTATAATTAAAAAAAATTATGATAGAGCTAAAAAAATTCTTTTGGAAAATATAAAAATTCTTCATTATATGAAAGATTTATTATTAAAATATGAAACTATTAATAGTAAACAGATTAATAATCTCATGAAAAATAAAGAAAAATAGATTAATTAATTTTTTATTGAAAATTATAATAAAAAGCCGATGTGGTGAAATTGGTATACACGCTACCTTGAGGTGGTAGTACCTATAATTTGGTTTACGGGTTCGAATCCCGTCTTCGGCATTAAAAATTTAATAACTTTACACTTTACTTTAAACATAATTTAAAATAAAAATTTTATTAATTTTTTTATTTTTTAAATATAATTAAATTATTTATTTAGGAAATTTAATGAATAAAAAAATAATAAATATAATTAAATCATTGTCAAATGAAAAATCAATTAGTATAGAAAAAATTTTCAAAACATTAGAAAATTCTATTTCAGTTGTTATTAAAAAAAAATATTATAATAAATATAATATTTTTGTTAAAATTAATAGATATTCTGGTAAGATTTTTATCTTTAGACGTTGGATTTTTGTTAAAAATATTATAAATCCAAAAAAAGAAATTTCAATTAAATATGCAAATAAATATTTAAAAAATTCATTGTATAAAAAATATATTGATAAAAAAATAAAAAAAATTAATTTCGATAGAATAAGTATTCAAATAATAAAAAAATTAATTTTTAAAAAAATTAAAAAATATAAAATAAAAACATATATTAATTTTTTTAAAAAAAATAAAGGAAAGATAGTAAGTGGTACAGTTAATAAAGTTATAAGAGAAAAAATATTTATAAATTTAGAAAAAAAATCTACAGGAATTATTAAAAAAAAAGATATGATAATTAGAGAAACTTTAAGACCAGGAGATATAATACGGGGGATATTATATTCTATTAATAATAGATTTAATAAATATATTTTTTTAATTAGTCGATCCAAACCTGAGATGTTAATAGAATTATTAAAAATAGAAGTACCTGAAATTAAAGAAAAAATTATTGAAATAAAAGCTATTACCAGATGTCCTGGAGTAAGATCTAAAATAGCAGTAAAAACAAAAGATAATAGAATAGATCCAATTGGTGCTTGTATAGGTTTACGTGGTTCTAGAATACAAGCAATTTCTAATGAATTATGTGGAGAAAAAATAGATGTTTTTCTTTGGAGTGAAAATAAAGTACAATTAGTAATAAATTCTATGTCTACAATTGGAATATTATCTATTATTGTAGATGATAAAAACCATAAAATGGATATTGCATTAAATGAATCACATATTGCACAAGCAATTGGCAAGAATGGTCAAAATGTCAAACTTTCTTCTAATTTAACAGGTTTTAAATTAAATATAATGTCTTTTAAGGAACTATATAAAAAAATAAAAAAAAAAAATAAATATTTTTAGATTTAAAAATTTAAAAAAATAAATTTAATGTATGAATATATTTATTATGAATTTTTAATTTAAATATAAATATATTTAATTAATTATTATTAATAATAATAACAATAAATATAATTTAAATAAAATAATATCATGAATATTAAAAATAAAATTGAAGAAAAAAATTATAAAAAAAAAAAATCTTTAAGCTTAAAAAACAATAAAATAAAAAACATAAATAAAAAAAATATTATTAAAATTAAAAATAATTTTAAAAAACAAAAATTAATAAAAGAAAAAAAAAAAAAAAAAAATATAAATATCAATAAAAATAATATACTTAATATTAATAAATATATTACTAATAAAAAATTATTTGATAATAAATTTAATTTTAAAAATAATATTAAAATAAAAGATAAATATAAAAAAAAAATTAAAAAAAAATTTATAATACAAAAATTTAATAAACCATTAAGATTTAATATTAAAAACATTTATATAAGAAAATTTATAAAATTAAATTTATTAGCTAATAAAATTTCAGTTAAAACAAATAATTTAATTAATAAAATTAATAAATTAGGATTAAAATTAAATATTAATAATATATTAGATAAATATACTGCTTATTTAATAGCAGAAGAAATGGGATATAATAATTTTTTAAGACATTCAAATAAAATTAAAAAAATAAATCATAAAAATATTATAAAAGATAAAAATATTTTTTTAACATCTAGAATACCTATTGTCACTATTATGGGTCATGTTGACCATGGAAAAACAAGTATATTAAAATTTATTTTAAAAAATAAAGTTTTAATAAAAGAAAAAGTAGGAATAACACAACATTTAGGTTTTTATAATGTAAAAACTAAATATGGTAGAATTACTTTTTTAGATACTCCTGGTCATTCATCTTTTAATTATGTTAGATCTAAAGGTGCTAAATTAACTGATATTATTTTATTAGTAATAGCAGTAGATGATGGTGTTATGCCCCAAACTATTGAAGCAATTAAACATGCTAAAAAATTTCAAGTTCCTATAATTGTAGTTATTAATAAAATTGATAAATCAAAATCAAATATACATAAAATTAAAAATGATTTAACTAAATATAATATTATTTCAGAAAAATGGGGTGGTAATAATAAATTTGTAAATATATCTGCAAAATCAGGAATAGGAATAAATAAATTACTTAATTTAATAATATTAGAATCAAAATTATTAAATCTTAAAACATTAAAATATGGAAATGCTAAAGGTGTTATTATAGAATCTTTTTTAGATAAAAATTTAGGACCAGTTTCTATTATTATAGTAAAAGAAGGAATTTTAAATAAAAATGATATTATTGTATGTGGATTAGAATATGGTAAAGTACGTTCTATATATAATTTAGATAACAAATATATAGAAAAATCTAAATTATCATTACCTATTAAAATAATAGGACTTTCTGGTATTACCAAACCTGGTGATAAATTTAAAGTAATACAAGATGAAAAAAAAGCTAAAAATTTATCTATTTTAAGAAAAAAGAAATTGAAAGAAATTCAATTATTTAAAAAAAATAAATATCATTTAGAAAATATTTTTAAACAAATATCAAATAAAAAAAATAATAATATTAATTTAATAATAAAAGCAGATGTTAATGGATCTTGTGAAGCAATAATTTATTCATTACATTTATTGTCTAAAGAGAATGTTAAAATAAATATTATTAAATCAAGTATTGGTGAAATTACTGAAAATGATGTTATTTTAGCATATACATCTAATTCTATAATTTTAGGTTTTAATGTAAATTCTAATATTTATGCTAAACGTTTAATAGAATTAAAAAATATAAATGTTAGATATTATATTTCCATTTATGTTTTAATAAAAGAAATAAAACAAATAATGAAACAAATTAATATTAATAATATAGAAAAAAAAATAATTGGTATAGCAGAGGTAAAAAATATATTTAATTCAAAAAAATTAGGATTAATTGCTGGATGTATTGTAACCAAGGGTATAGTCAAAAAAAATAAAAAAATTTTAATTTTACATAAAAATAAAATTGTTTATAAAGGTATTTTAGAATCATTAAAAAGATTTAAAAAAGATGTTGTAGAAATTAAAAAAGGTATAGAATGTGGTATAAATATGAATAAATATAAAAATATATCATTAGGTGATATTGTAAAAGTATTTGAGTAAATTAAAAAAAATATAAACAATTAATATTTAAATATATTAATAAAATTAAAATTAAAGGAATAAATTATTTGTTAATTAAAAAAAAAAATATTAGAATTAAAAAAATTACAAAAGAAATAAGAAAAAATATTTATTTAATATTAACTAAAAATATTAAAGATATTAGAATTAAATCAGCTACTATTTCAAATGTCTATATTTCAAAAGATTTATCATATTTAAATATATTTATAACTTTTTTAAATAATAATAATTATATTGAATGTAAAAAAAAAATTATTATTATGCAAAATGCATCTAATTTTTTTAGAAAAATGTTAATAAAAAATATGTATTTACGTTTAATACCAAAAATAAAATTTATTTATGATATTCAAATGATAAAAAATATTAATTTATACAATAGAATTAAAAAAATTTTTAATTTTAAAAAATAAATTAATATTTCATTGTATAAAATTTAAAAATGAAAAAAAATAAAAACTTTAAAAACAAATTAATTGATAATATAAGTGGAATTTTATTAATAGATAAACCATACGGTATTTCTTCTAATAGAGTTTTACAAATAATTAAAAAAATTTTTAATTTAAATAAAATAGGTCATAGTGGAACTTTAGATATATTAGCTACTGGAATGTTAGCATTATTTTTAGGTAAATCTACTAAATTTTCTAAATATATAATTAATTCTGATAAAATTTATATAGTAAGTATAATTTTAGGAATTCGTACTGATACATATGATTATGAAGGAAATGTAATCAAAAAAAAAAAAATATATTTACATGAATTTGAAATAAAAAATGCATTGAAAATATTTAATGGTACTTTAAATCAAATTCCACCAATGTTTTCATCAAAGAAATATAAAGGATATCCTTTATATAAATATGCAAGAAAAGGAATTAAAATTTTAAGAAATTGTAAAATAATTAAAATTTATTATATTAAATTTTTATATTTTAAATTTAATAAATTAATATTAAAAATTTGTTGTTCTAAAGGAACCTATATAAGAAAATTTGTAGATGATTTAGGTTTATATTTGAATTGTGGTGCTTATGTATCAGAACTTCGTAGAATAAAAATATCTAATTTTTCTTATAAAAAAATGTTTACTATAAAAGATATAAAAAATCTATTAAAAAATAAAAAAAAAAAATATGGACATGAAATTATTTTAGATAAATTAATTATTCCAATAAATAATTTATTTAAAAAAATAAATAAATAAATATTTTTAAAATAAATATAATTTAAATTTATCAAATATAATTTATTTATAATAAAATTATTTATATAGTAATATATACACATTAAATCAATTATGATATAATTTTAATTAGTAATTAGAGATAATAAAAAAAAAATAAAATAATAAAAAAATTATTTGGAGAATTTATAATGTCTCTAATAAATAAAGAAAAAAAAAAAATTATTAACAAATTTGGTGATAATAAAAAAAATACAGGATCTTCTGAAGTTCAAATAGCTATTTTAACTTTCAATATAAATAAATTAAAAATTCATTTTATTAAAAATAAAAAAGATTATAGTAGTCGTAAAGGTTTATTGAAAATGGTATCAAAAAGAAAACGTCTACTTAATTATATTAAAAATAAAAATTTATTAAATTATAATAATTTAATTAAACGTTTAAATTTACGTAGATAAAATATTTTTATTAAAAAATCCTAAAAAGGGGTATGATTTTACCCCCCTTTTTAAAAAAAAAAAATTAAATTAAATTTATGTATTAATTTAATTTAAATAAATAATATTTTTTAATATTAAATATCATTTATTTACTTTATTCAACATTTTTTATTAAATATTATTTTAATAATTTAAAATATTAAAACTATATTTATAATAATTTAAATGTAAATAATTTAAAAAAAGGAAAATATTATTTTTGAAAAAAATTATACATAAATTTAAATATGGAAATAAATCCGTAAAGTTAGAAACTGGTTATATAGCAAGACAATCAACATCTTCAGTTTTGTCAAGTATTGAAGATACAGTTGTTCTTGTTACAGTTGTATGTTCAAAAGAAGAAAACATAGTACAAAATTTTTTACCTCTTAATGTTAACTATCAAGAACGTTATTACGCTGTAGGAAAATTTCCAGGTAGTTTTTTTCGTAGAGAAGGTCGCCCAAATGAAAATGAAATAATAATTTCTAGACTTATTGATAGATCTATAAGACCTTTATTTCCTGAAAAATTTATGAATGAAATTCAAATTACTGCTACAGCTATTTCAGTAAATCCTAAAATTAATCCTGATATTGTTGCTGTAATTGGTACATCAGCTGTTTTAAGTATATCAGGTATTCCATTTAAAGAACCTATAGGAATTTCTAGAATTGGTTATATAAATAATAATTTTGTATTAAATCCTAATCATGATGATCTAATAAATAGTAATTTAAATTTAGTTATTTCTGGAACACAAAATTCTATTTTAATGATAGAATCAGAATCTGATTTATTAGATGAAAATAAAATTTTAAACGCTATAGAATTTGGTAATATTAGTCAAAATATTATTATAGAAAATATAAATTTATTTTCAAATTTAATTAAAGAAAAAAAATTTAAATATAACAATAAATTAGTAAATCATAATTTAATTAAAAAAATATCTAAATTATCAAAATTACAATTAAACAATGCATTTTTAATTAAAGAAAAAACAAAAAGAATAAATAAAATAAATTTAATTAAATATAAAATTAATAAAAAAATAATAAAAAAAAATAAAAATCTAGATGAAAATCAAATTAATATTGAATTTGATTATTTTAAAAAAAGATTAATAAGAAATAAAATTTTATATGAAAGATTTCGTATTGATGGTAGAAAATTAAATAACATTAGAAAATTAAATGTTAAAATAGGTTTACTCCCCCGCACACATGGTTCTTCAATATTTACAAGAGGTGAAACTCAAGCATTAGTTACAGTAACGTTAGGAACTGAAAGAGATGCACAAAATATTGATGAAATAACAGGTGATAGAATAGAAAGATTTTTATTACATTATAATTTTCCTTATTATTGTATAGGAGAAATAGGTGTAAATGGATCTCCTAAAAGAAGAGAAATTGGTCATGGTTGTTTAGCAAAAAAAGGAATTAAATATATAATGCCTTCTTTGGATGAATTTCCATATACTATTCGTGTTGTATCAGAAATAACAGAATCTAATGGATCTTCCTCAATGGCATCAGTTTGTGGTTCTTCTTTAGCTTTAATGGATGCCGGAGTACCCATTAAATCATCTATTGCTGGAATTTCTATTGGATTAATTAAAGAAGGTAATAAATTTATTATTTTAAATGATATTACAGGAGATGAAGATAATTTTGGAGATATGGATTTTAAAATTATTGGAAATGGTAAATATATTACAGCATTACAAATGGATATTAAAATACAAGGTATAAATATTAATATTGTAAAAAAATCTTTACAACTAGGTAAAAAATCAATTTTAAATATTTTAAAATATATGGAAAAAAAAATTAAATATCCCAGAAATAATATTTCTAAATACGCACCAAGAATTCATACAATAAAAATAAATCCAAATAAAATTAAAGATGTTATTGGTAAAGGTGGTTCAATAATTAAATCAATTACAGAAAAAACTGGAACCACAATAGAAATTGAAAATTGCGGAAAAATAAAAATTTCATCAATAGACGAAAATAAAGCTATCAGAGCTATTAATATAATTAAACAAATAACTTCTGAAATAGAAGTTGGATGTATTTATAATGGAAAAGTTACTCGTATAATGAATTTTGGTGCTTTTGTTAGTATAAATAACTATAGAGAAGGATTAGTTCATATTTCTCAAATTTCTAAAAAAAGAGTATATAAAGTAGATGATTACTTATCTATTTTTCAAGAAGTATTAGTGAAAGTTATAGACATTGATAATAATGGTAGAGTTAGATTGAGCATAAAAGAAGCTAATTCTTTTAATTAAACATAAAATTATTTAAATAAATATATTTTTTAAAAATTAATAATAAAATTTTATTAAATAAAATTTTATTATTAATTAAATAAATTAAATATCTAATCTAATTTATTTAATTTATTTTTAAATTTATTAAAAAAAAAATAAAAATTTTATTTAAAATAATTTTTTCACCGGTTCACAATGTTAGTGAAAAATAAATATTTTCACTGTAAGACATGTAGACTGGTCTATAATAAAAATGAGGCTTTAAACATGTCTAAAAATGAAATATCTTTTTATAATTTTGGTTTAAAAAATAATATTATTAAATCACTAAATGATTTAGGATATAAAAAACCATCACCAATACAAATTGATTGTATTCCATATTTATTATCAGGTCATGATGTATTAGGCATAGCTCAAACTGGTAGTGGTAAAACAGCGGCTTTTGCTTTACCTTTAATTAATAAAATAAATTTATCTATTAAATATCCTCAAGTATTAGTTTTAACTCCTACTAGAGAATTAGCAATACAAGTTGGAAAAGCGTTTTTAGATTTTTCTAAATATATTAATTTAATTAAAATAGCTATTTTATATGGTGGTCAAAGTTATGATATACAATTCAAAGCATTAAAAAGAAAACCTCAAATTGTTTTTGGAACACCTGGTAGATTATTAGATCATTTAAAAAAAGGAACTTTAGATTTATCTAATCTTTCCGGTTTAGTATTAGATGAAGCAGATGAAATGCTTCGAATGGGTTTTATTGAAGATGTAGAAAAAATTTTATCAAAAATTCCTAAAATACACCAAACAGCTTTATTTTCAGCAACTATGCCTTTACCTATTAAACATATAGCTAATCGTTTTATGAATAAACCAAAAGAAATTAGAATAAAATATAATATTAATACACGTCCAGATATATTACAAAATTATTGGAAAGCTAATAAAATTTATAAAAAAAAAGCACTTAATTATTTTTTAGAAATAGAAACTTTTGACGCTGCTATTGTATTTGTTAAAACAAAAAAATTAACCATAGAAATATCTAATTATCTTGAAAGCAAAGGATATAATAGTTCTGCATTAAATGGAGATATGAATCAAAATATACGTGAAAAAACTTTAAATAATTTTAAAAAAGGCAATTTAGATATTTTAATAGCAACAGATGTTGCTGCCAGGGGTCTTGATGTAGATAGAATAAGTTTAGTAATTAATTATGATGTTCCACTTGATCCAGAATCCTATATTCATCGTATAGGAAGAACAGGTAGAGCTGGTAGAACTGGTAAAGCTATTTTATTTATAGAAAATAGAGAAATAAGATTTCTTAGAAATATAGAAAATTTTATTAAAATTAAAATAAAAGAAATAAAATTACCTAACGAAAAACAATTAAGTTGTATAAGAATTACTAAATTTTCAGACAAAGTTAAAACTTATTTAAAAAATATAGATTTAAATTTATATTCTAATATTATTAATACAATTAAAAAAAACACAAATACAGATATAGAAACTTTATCTGCAATTTTATTAAAAATATCTGAAGAAAAAAAACCATTGATTGTTAAAAAATTTTCTTTTTCTCAAAAAAATAATAAATTAAAAATTAAAAATAAAATTTTAAAAAATAAAAAACAATACCTAAATAAATTTGATCTATTTAGTATAGATATTGGCATTAAAGATGGTGTTGAAGTTCGTCATATAGTTGGGGCTATTATTAATGAATTTAACATATATAGTAAATTTATAGGAAATATAAAATTATATAATTTTTATTCAATTGTTGAATTAAAAAAAAATATATCAAACAAAATATTTAATAAATTAAATAAAATTAAGATTTTAAATAAATTTATAAATATTAAATTATTAAAAAATACAAATTTAAATATTAGAGATAAAAAATTTAATATTCATAATATTATTAAAAAAAATAATAACAAAAATAAATTTAATTTTCAAAATAATAATAAAAATAATTATGCTAATAAAAATAAATATAAAAATAATAAATAATTTTAAAAATCTTAATATATCATATTAATGATATATTAAGATTTTTAAAATTATTTATTATTTTTATATTTATATATTTAAAATAATTTAAAATAATTTAAAATAATTTAAAATCTTATTTTAAATTAATAATATATTTATATAAATCTAAACATAATTTTTTAGTATTTTTTTTGTTTATAGCAGATATTAAATAATATTTTTTATAAAAATTTAAAGATTTTGCTATTTTATTTGCAATACATGATATTTTTTTCTTTTCTAGTAAATCAATTTTATTAAATACAAGCCATATAGGTTTATTGTATAAAATTGTACTATAATTCTTAATTTCATTTAAAATGATATTTGCATTTTCAACTGGATTAGATTTATCTTCAGGATATATATCAACTATATGAATTAATATTTTACATTTTTCTAAATGTTTAAGGAAATTAATACCTAAACCTAAACCACAAGAAGATCCTTTTATAATGCCAGGTATATCAGCAATAATTAATCTTTTTTTTTTAAAAAATACAACACCTAAATTAGGTATTAATGTAGTAAATGGATAATTAGATATTTTTGTTTTTGATGCTGATACAGCTCTTAAAAATGAAGATTTACCAGCATTAGGTAATCCTAATATTCCTACATCTGCTAAAAATATTAATTTTAAATTTAAATGAATAATATTACCTGTTTTTCCCATTGTTCTCATTTTAGGATATCTGTTTACAGATGATTTGAATTTTGTATTACCTAATCCATGTTTTCCACCTTTTGATATTAAAAAAATTTGTTTATGATATGTAATATCACATATGATTTTATTATTATTAATATCTGTTACTCTTGTTCCTAATGGAATTTGAATAAAAATATCTTTTCCATTTTTTCCAGTTTGATTATTTTTTTTTCCATTTTTTCCACATTGTGCATAAAATTTTTTTTTAAATTTTAAATTAATTAAATTTTTTAAATTGTAATTTCCAATTAACCATACTTTTCCTCCATCGCCACCATTTCCTCCATTAGGTCCTCCTTTATTAATATATTTTTCTCTACGAAAACTAACACAACCATTACCACCATTTCCAGATGATGTTGTAATATTACATTCATCAAAAAATTTCATAATTATTCTCTAAATTAAATATTTTTTATATTTAATATATTTTAAATAAAAATAATTTATATATTTTTTTTAATAATATTTCAATTAAATAATAAAAAGATTACTAAAAAATAGTATATATTTTTATTTAATTATTTAATTATATTGATAACTCTTTTTTTATTTACTCCTTTTATTTCAAATTTAACTTTACCATTTATTAAAGCAAATAAAGTGTGATCTTTACCACATCCAACATTAATTCCTGGATGAAATTGAGTTCCCCGTTGTCGTACAAGTATATTTCCAGATTTAACAATTTCACCTCCATATTTTTTTATACCTAAACGTTTACTATGTGAATCTCTACCATTTCTTGTAGATCCGCCTGCTTTTTTATGTGCCATATTGGTCCCTTATTTTAATATTTTATATTTGTTATTACTAAATTAGTAAGCCATTGTCTATGACCTTGTTTTTTACGAAAATGTTTACGACGTTTAAATTTTATAATAATAATTTTTTTATTACGAAAATGTGATATTATTTTTGCTGTAATTTTTACATTTTCTAAAAATGGATTACCTAAATAAATTTTATTATTATCGAAAATCATTAATACTTTTGAAAATTCAATTATATTATTCGGTTCATAATTAATCTTTTCCATTATTATATTTTGTCCTTTAATCACTTTATATTGTTTACCACAACTCTGAAAAACTGCGTACATAAATCACCAATTTAATAATGAAATTAATATTTTTAAAATATAATAAATAATTATATTATAATATAATATATACTTTATTTATTAAAATTTGTTAATATATTAATTAAATTAATATAAATTAAATTTGTGTATTAATTAAATAATTAAATTTATTTTATAAACTTGAAAAGTGAATTTTTGTCCTCATATTTAAGTATATAGGTAATATATTTAATTATTAAAATTAAAGGTTAAATATGGGAAAAATAATTGGAATAGATTTAGGTACTACTAATTCTTGTGTATCGATTATAGAAAATGGAAAACCAAAAGTAATTGAAAATATTGAAGGTGATAGAACAACACCTTCAATTGTTGCTTATACCAAAAATAATGAAATTTTAGTTGGACAACCAGCAAAAAGACAGTCAATTACTAATCCTGAAAATACTTTATTTGCAATAAAAAGACTTATAGGTAGAAGATTTAAAGATAAAGAAGTTCAGCGTGATGTTAATATAATGCCTTATAAAATAATACAAGCAGATAATGGTGATGCTTGGATACAAATTAAAAATAAAAAAATATCACCTCCTCAAATTTCAGCTGAAATTTTAAAAAAAATGAAAAAAACAGCTGAAGAATATATTAAAGAAAAAATTAGTGATGCTGTGATCACTGTTCCTGCATATTTTAATGATGCTCAACGTCAAGCAACAAAAGATGCAGGTCGTATAGCAGGTTTAAATGTAAAACGAATAATAAATGAACCAACCGCAGCTGCTTTAGCTTATGGTTTAGATAAAGAAACTGGAAATAGAATTATTGCAGTTTATGATTTAGGTGGTGGTACATTTGATATTTCTATTATAGAAATAAATGATGTTGATGGAGAAAAAGCTTTTGAAGTTTTATCTACAAATGGGGATACACATTTAGGTGGTGAAGATTTTGATAGTAAATTAATTAATTACTTAGCAGATGAATTTAATAAAAATGAAGGAATAGATCTTAGAAAGGATCCTTTAGCAATGCAAAGGTTAAAAGAAGCATCTGAGAAAGCAAAAATAGAATTATCTTCATCACATCAAACAGATGTTAATTTACCTTATATAACAGCAGATAATAATGGCCCAAAGCATATGAATTTACAAATTACTCGTGCTAAATTAGAATCTCTTGTTGAAAATTTAGTAAATTGTACTCTTAAACCATTAAAAATATCTTTAAAAGATGCGAAATTATCAATATCTGATATTAAAGATATTATATTAGTTGGTGGTCAAACTCGTATGCCTTTAGTGCAAAAAATAGTTACAAATTTTTTTAATAAAAAACCAAGAAAAGATATTAATCCTGACGAAGCAGTAGCTATTGGTGCATCAGTTCAAGGTGGTGTTTTAGCTGGTGATGTTAAAGATGTTTTATTATTAGATGTTACTCCTTTATCATTAGGTATAGAAACAATGGGTGGTGTAATGACAACTTTGTTAAATAAAAATACAACCATTCCTACTAATCATAGTCAAATTTTTTCAACTGCAGAAGATAATCAATCTGCTGTAACTATACATATATTACAAGGTGAACGTAAAAGAGCTATAGATAATAAATCATTAGGACAATTTAATTTAGATGGTATTGAACCAGCAATGCGTGGAACTCCTCAAATTGAAGTTACTTTTGATATAGATGCTGATGGTATTTTACATGTTAATGCAAAAGATAAAAAAAGTGGAAGAGAGCAAAAAATCACAATAAAAGCTTCTTCAGGTTTAAAAGAAGAAGAAATAAAAAAAATGGTAGAAGAATCTAAAATTAATGCTGAATCAGATAAAAAATTTGAAGAATTAATTCAAATAAAAAATCAAGCTGATTATTTATTACATAGTAGTAAAAAACAATTAAAAGAAATGGAAAAGAAAATTTCTAAAGAAAATAAAAATTTAATTGAAGAAGCATGTAAAAATTTAGAAAATGAACTTAAAGGAGAAGATAAATCTGAAATAAGTAAAAAAATGCAATTATTAATAAATATTACTAGTAAGATAATAAAACCAGAAGATACAAAAAATACAAAAGATCAAGAAAAAAATAATAAAAAAAATAATAATACTTCAAAAGAAAATGTAGTAGATGCTGAATTTGAAGAACTTAAAGATAAAAAATAATAATTTTTTAATATAATATAAATATATTTATATATATTTTATGATACAATCACGAACATAAATAAATTTTATGTTCGTGTATTAAATTTATAATTATATTTAGGAAAAAAATGTCAAAATTAGACTATTATGAAATTTTAGGTGTTTCTAGAAATTCAGAAGAAATAGAAATAAAAAAAGCTTATAAACGTTTAGCAATGAAATTTCATCCAGATAGAAATTTAGGAAATAAAAAAGCAGAATCTAAATTTAAAGAAATTAAAGAAGCATATGAAATATTAAAAGATCCTAAAAAACGTTCAGCATATGACCAATATGGACACTCTGCATTTGATCAAAGTGTTAATGTAGAAGAAAATTCAGATTTTAGTGATATATTCGGAGATGTTTTTGGCGATATATTTAATGGAAATAAAAGACAAAATGTTAAAAGAGGTTCTGATTTACAATATAATATTCAAATATCTCTTGAAGATTCAGTCAAAGGTGTTATAAAAGAAATACGTATTAAAACTTTTGATAAATGTAATTTTTGTAACGGAAGTGGTGCAAAATCAAAAAATTCAATAATAAATTGTAAATCATGTAATGGTAATGGACAGATACATACTAGACAGGGTTTTTTTACTGTACAGCAAACCTGTCCATACTGTATGGGATGCGGAACAGTTATTAAAAATATATGTATAAAATGTAATCGGGGTAGAATAGAAAAACTAAAAATGTTATCTGTAAAAATACCATCGGGAGTAGATTCTGGAGATAGAATACGATTAACAGGAAAAGGAGAAGCTGGAGAATATGGAATAGATCCTGGTGATTTATATGTACAAATAAATATTAAAAAACATCCTATATTTGAACGTGAAGAAAATAATCTTTATTGTGAAATACCTATTAATTTTTCAAAAGCTGCTTTAGGTGGTGAAATAGAAATACCAACTCTTTATGGAAAATTAAAATTAAAAATACCTTTAGAAACACAAACAGGTAAAATTTTTAGAATAAGAGGAAAAGGTGTTAAATCATTACGTGGCGTATCTATTGGTGATTTATTATGTAAAATAGTTGTAGAAACACCTGTAAAACTTAATAATTATCAAAAAAAATTGTTATTTGATCTTGAAAAAAGCTTTTATAATTCATATGAAAATAATAATATTCCTAAATCTAAAAAATTTATTGAAAGTGTTAAAAAATTTTTTAATAAAAATAATTAATTTTAAAAATTAAAAACTTAAATTATTCATTATGACTAATACTTCTAATTTTGTTCATTATTCTTTTTTTATAACGTGATGCTTTGTTTTTATGTATTAAACCTTTTGTAGACTGTCTGTCAATAAATGATTGAAATTTTAAAAAAACATTTTTAGATAAATTTAAATCATTTTTATCAATATAAAATTTAATTTTTTTTAAAAAATTTTTAATACATGATTTTTTACTTATATTGTATTTTCTTTTTTTTTTTGATTGCAAGTCTCTTTTGATAGATGATTTTATTTTAGACAAGTGTAATCCTTATAAAATATTGAATTTTTATAATTTTTATTAAATTAATATTTTCATTAAATTATTAATTTATAATTAAAAATATTTATTTATTTAATAATATAAAACAACATTATAATAATGTTGTTTTATATTATTAAATAAATATTTCATATATTTTAAAAAAATAAATAAAATTAATTATAATTAAATTATAACATATTTTAATTTTTAAATACATTTTAAAAAAATTTTATTATTTAAATTTTAAAAAAAAATTTGGAAAAATAAATGTTAAATTATAAAAAAACTTTAAATTTACCTATAACATCTTTTCCTATGAAAGCAAATCTTCCTACAAAAGAAAATAAAATTTTAAAAAAATGGTATAAAGAAGATATTTATCAACACATTAGATTAAATAAAAAAAAAAAAAAAAACTTCATATTACATGACGGACCTCCATACGCAAATGGAAATATACATATTGGACATGCAGTTAATAAAATTATAAAAGATATTATTATTAAATATAAAAGTCTTAATGGGTATAATGCTCCTTATATACCAGGATGGGATTGTCATGGATTACCTATTGAATTACAAGTAAATAAAATTTTAGGAAAAAATATAAATTTAATAAAAATTAAAGATTTTATATTAAATTGTCGTAAATATTCTTTAAAACAAGTAAAAAATCAAAAAAAAGATTTTATTAGACTTGGTGTTATTGCTGATTGGAATAATCCTTATTTAACTATGGATTTTAAAACTGAAGCTAATATTATTCGTACTTTTAGTAAAATAATATCTAATAATTATTTATATCAAGGATTAAAACCTATTCATTGGTGTATTGAATGTAAATCTTCATTATCAGAAGCAGAAGTAGAATATTTAAATATTAATTCAACATCTATGTATGTAGCTTTTGAAGCTTTAAATTCTTCATTAGTTTATTCAAAATTTTCTATTAATAATTTAAAATTAAAAATTTCAATAATAATTTGGACAACTATGCCATGGACATTACCAGATAATAGAGCAATAGCTGTAAATAAAAAATTTGATTATTTTTTAATACAAACTAAAAATATGATTTATATAATATACTATAAATTAGTAGAAAAATTAATGTTAAAATATAAAATAAAAAAATGGAAAATAATAGGCAAAGCTAAAGGTAAAAATTTAGAATTTCTAAAATTCAAACATCCTTTTATGAATTTTACTATACCTATTATTTTAAGTAATAATATTAATTCAGATATGGGTACTGGTGCAGTACATATATCACCTAGTCATAGTAATGATGATTATATTGTTTCTGAAAAATATAATTTAGAAATTTTTGATTCTACTAATAATAACGGTGAATATATTAAAAATACATTACCTGAATTAGATGGTATTAAAGTATTAAAAGCAAATAAAATTTTAATTAAAATATTAAAAAGTAAAAACTTATTAATATATGTACATAAATTTAATCATAATTATCCTCATTGTTGGAGACATAAAACACCTATTATATTTAGAGCCACCCCTCAATGGTTTATAAATATAGATAAAAATAATTTAAGAAAAAAATTATTAAATTCTATTACAAATGTAAATTGGATTCCAAAATGGGGAAAAAATAGAATTAAAAATATGATTATTAATCGTCCTGATTGGTGTATTTCTCGTCAAAGAGTATGGGGTATTCCAATGTCATTATTTGTTCATAATGAAACTAATAAAATTCATCCTCGTACTATTGAAATACTTGAAATAATAGCAAAAAAAGTTGAAATATATGGTATTCAAGCTTGGTATGATTTAGATCCATTAAGTATGATTGGTTATGATTTTATCAATTATCATAAAATTTCAGATACATTAGATATTTGGTTTGATTCTGGATCAACTTTTTTTTCTGTTTTAAAAAATAGATTAGAATGTATAAAAAAAAAAAATATAGATATTTATTTAGAAGGTTCAGATCAGCATAGAGGATGGTTTATGTCTTCTTTAATAATATCAACTATTATTAATAAAAAAGCACCTTATAAAGCAGCATTAACTCATGGTTTTACTGTTGATAATAAAGGACGTAAAATGTCAAAATCAGTTGGAAATGTATTTAATATTAATAATATAATAAATACATTAGGAGCTGATATTGTAAGATTATGGGTTGCATCTAATGATTATACTAATGAAATGCCTGTTTCTGAAAAAATTATTAAAAAATCAATAGATAATTATCGTAAAATAAGAAATACTGTAAGATTTTTACTAGCTAATATAAATGACTTTAACCCTAAATATCATATTATAAAATTTAAAGATATGGTAAAATTAGATATTTGGGCAATATCTAAAACTAAAGAAGTGCAAAATGAAATTTTATTATTTTATAAAAATTATGATTTTCATAATGTTGTAAAAAGAATTATGTATTTTTGTTCAATAGAAATGAGTTCTTTTTATTTAGATATTATCAAAGATCGTCAATATACATTTCATAAATGTAGTATATATAGACGTAGTTGTCAAACTGCAATATATCATATAATTGAATCTCTTGTTCGTTGGATTTCTCCCATTATTTCTTTTACTGCTGATGAAATATGGGATTTTATTCCTGGTAATAGAAATAAAAACATTTTTTTAGAAGAATGGTATAATTGTTTATATGGTTTAGAAGAAAAAAGTAAATTTAATAATAATTTTTGGAAAATAATTATAAAAATACGTAATGAAATTAATAAAATAATAGAAATAAAACGTAAAAATAAAATTATTAATAGTTCTTTAGAATCATGCATAATATTACACGCAAAACCTTATATTTATAACATATTAAAAAAATTAGGTAATGAAATTAAATTTATATTTCTTACTTCTAAAGTATTATTATCTAATTATGATAATTCTGATTTTAATTCAATAAAATGTGAAAATATTGAAGGTTTAAAAATAAATATAATTAAAATTAAAGGTAAAAAATGTCCTCGTTGTTGGCATTTTGAAAACAATAATAATTATAAAAAAAAATATTCAGACATATGTAAAAGATGTATACTTAATACATTAGGTTCGGGAGAAAAAAGAAAATTTGTATAATAAATAAAATTTTAAAATTTAAAAAATTAAATTTGATATATATATCAATATATATATTAATAACTGATATTATAATTAAAAAAATCATAATAAATAAATTATGTATAGGTTGTAAGTTTTATTTTTGTTATTTTATAAATATAACTAATATACATAATTTAGGAGCAGCATTTAATTTTCTATCTGATGGTTATAAATGGCAAATTCTTATTTTAAATTTTAATTCAATATTTATTATATTTTTATTTATAATAAAAATTATAATTTATGATAGTAAAAATAAAATAAATAACATATCAAATTCTATGATTTTAGGAGGAACAATGGGTAACTTATTTGATAGATTAAATAATAAATATATAATTGATTATATAGACTTTCATATTAAAAATTTCCATTTTCCTATTTTTAATATTTCAGATATAAGTATTATTATTGGATTAATTTTAATAATATATAGAAAAAAATTAAATATAAAATAAGATCAATATAAAAAATATTTATATAAAATTAAATACTAAAAGAATAACCACAACTGCAAGTATTATTGTATTTTTTGTTTTTAACAATAAAACGAGAAAATTGAATTTCTTCTATGTAATCTATTGAACTTCCTACTAAATATTGACAACTTATATTATCCACTATTAATTTTTCATTTATATTATAATTTTTAATTATTAAATCTTTTTTACTATGTTTATTATCTAATATAAAATTATATTTGAATCCTTTACAACCTCCTCCATTAATATACACTCTTAATTTAAGATTTATTTTATTTTCTTTAGCAATAAGATATTTCACTCTGATTGCTGCTTTATCTGTAAATAATATATTTAATTTTTTACTATCTAAATTATTTAAAATTGACATTTTTTAAAAAATATTTTTAATATGATTATTAATATAATAAAATTATAATATATTTTAAAAATTAAAAATTTCAATATTAAACTTGAAAAATTTAATTTATATTTCATTTTTTTTTATAATAAATTAAATATTTTACTTTATTAAAATTAATTTGTTTTTAAAATGAAATTTGTTAAATTAATAAATTAATTTTTAACATTAAAAACATTAAATAAATAAATTTATTTAATGTTTTTAAAAAAAATTTTAAAAAATTACAAATTGTATTATAATTAATTATAATAAATTAGTATAATTAAATTTAGTTTTTAAAAAAGGATATACAATACAATGCCTACAATTAATCAATTAATAAGAAAATCAAGGTTTAAAAAAATTATAAAAAGTAATGTTCCAGCTCTTAATTCTTGTCCTCAAAAAAGAGGGGTATGTATTCGTGTATATACTACAACTCCTAAAAAACCAAATTCTGCTTTAAGAAAAGTATGTAGAGTAAGATTAACAAATGGACTTGAAGTAACTTCTTATATAGGAGGAGAAGGTCACAATTTACAAGAACATTCTGTAGTATTAATAAGAGGAGGAAGAGTAAAAGATTTACCTGGAGTTCGTTATCATACAATTCATGGTGCTTTTGATTTATCTGGAGTAAATAAAAGAAAAAACGGTAGATCTAAATATGGAACTAAAAAAATAAAATCTTAATTTATATTTTAAATAAACTAATTATATTTCAATATTATATAAATAAATATTTGGAGCACTTTGATGTCACGTCGTAATATTACTAATAAAAGAAAAATATTACCTGATACAAAATTTGGATCTGAAATAATATCTAAATTTATTAATATATTAATGATAAAAGGTAAAAAAACAATATCTGAAAAAATTGTTTATAAAGCTCTTGATTATCTTTCTAAAAAATCAGGTATAAATAATATTGAGTCTTTTAAATTAGCTTTAGAAAATGTTAGACCTATAGTTGAAGTAAAATCTAGAAGAGTTGGAGGATCAACTTATCAAGTTCCAATAGAAGTACGTCCTATTAGAAGTAACACATTAGCAATGAGATGGATTATTGAATCAGCTCGTAAAAGAAAAGAAAAAACAATGTCTTTGAGACTATATAAAGAATTATTAGATGCTACAAAAAAACAAGGATTAGCTTTTAAAAAACGTGAAGATATTCATAAAATGGCTGAAGCTAACAAAGCATTTGCTCATTATAGATGGTAAATATTATCTTTTTAATTATATATTTAAATTTTTTATTATAAAAATTATTATTTTAATAATAGAATACTAATGAGGTTTTAATGTCTATTAAAACATCTATTAAAAATTATAGAAATATAGGAATTAGTGCACATATAGATGCAGGTAAAACAACTACAACTGAAAGAATTTTATTTTATACTGGAATAAATCATAAAATAGGAGAAGTTCATTATGGATCTGCAACTATGGATTGGATGGAGCAAGAGCAAGAAAGAGGAATAACAATAACATCTGCTTCAACAACTTGTTTTTGGTCAGGAATGGAAAATCAATTTAATTCTCATAGAATTAATATTATTGATACACCAGGGCATGTAGATTTTACTATTGAAGTGGAAAGATCTATGAGAATATTAGATGGTGTTGTTATGATATATTGCGCTGTAGGGGGGGTACAACCTCAATCTGAGACAGTATGGAGACAAGCTATTAAATATAAAGTTCCTAAAATAGCTTTTATTAATAAAATGGATAGAGTTGGAGCAAATTATATAAAAGTCATTGATCAATTAAAAAATAAATTATTATCTAACCCAGTTCCTATACAATTACCAATTTTTAAAAAAGAAAATTTTGTTGGAATAGTAGATTTAATACAAATGAAATCTATATATTGGAATGAAAAAGATCAAGGATTAACATTTATTTATAAAAAAATTCCTGACGAATTAATTAATTTATCTTATGATTTAAATCAAAAATTAATTGAAAGCTCTGTAGAATCTTCTGAAACTTTAATGAACAAATATTTACAAGGGGGGAAAATAACTGAAAAAGAAATAAAAAAAGGTTTAAGAAAACGTGTTATTAAAAATGAAATAATGATTGTTACATGTGGATCTTCTTTTAAAAATAAAGGAGTTCAAGCGCTGTTAGATGCAATAATAGATTATTTACCATCACCTATAGATGTTAATTTAATAAACGGGGTATTAATGGATGGACAAACAAATTCTATAAGATATTTAAATTATAAAGAACCGTTTTCAGCATTAGCTTTTAAAATTTTAAATGATCCTTTTGTCGGAAATTTAACTTTTTTTAGAGTATATTCAGGTATAATAAAATCAGGAGATTTTATATTAAATTCAACTAAAAATAAAAAAATTCGTTTAGGTAGACTTGTTCAAATGCATGCTAATAAAAGAGATGAAATAAAAGAAGTTAAAGCAGGAGACATTGCTGCTGCTATAGGACTTAAAAATATTTCAACTGGAGATACATTATGTGATCCTTTTAATCCTATTATTCTAGAAAAAATAACATTTCCAGAACCAGTAATATCTATTTCATTAGAACCAAAAACTAAATCAGATCAAGAAAAAATGGGAACAGCTCTTAATCGTTTATCTCAAGAAGATCCTTCTTTTAAATTTTTTACCGATGAAGAATCAGGTCAAACTATTATTTCTGGTATGGGAGAATTACATTTAGAAATAATTGTAGATAGAATGAAACGTGAATTTAAAGTCGAAGTAAATAAAGGAACACCTCAAGTCTCTTACAGAGAAACTATAAAATCTACTGTAGAACAAGAAGGTAAGTTTATAAGACAATCTGGTGGAAGAGGTCAATTTGGTCATGTTTGGTTAAAAATTGAACCTATAACAAATAGTAAAAAAAATTATGAATTTGTAAATAAAATTGTAGGAGGTTCTGTACCTAAAGAATACATTCCAGCTGTTGATAAAGGTATTCAAGAACAAATAAAAAATGGTGTTATCGCTGGATACCCTATTGTAAATATTCGTGTTACTATATTTGATGGTTCATATCATGATGTTGATTCATCAGAAATGGCATTTAAAATAGCATCTTCAATAGCATTTAAAAAGGGTTTTGAAAAAGCAAATCCTGTTATTTTAGAACCTATTATGAATGTAGAAATCGAAACTCCTGAAAACTATATGGGAGATGTTATTGGAGATTTAAATAGAAGAAGAGGAATAATTGAATCAATGAGAAGTAAATCAATAATTAAAAAAATAACAGCTAAAGTTCCATTATCTGAAATGTTTGGTTATGCTACTGATTTAAGATCTCAAACACAAGGAAGAGCGTCTTATTCTATGGAATTTAATCATTATAACGAATTACCAAAAAATATTTCTAAAAATATTATTGAAAATAAACAAACAAGATAATATTAAAGAATTAACAATTTAATAATAATAAATTATTACAATATTAAGGATTATTTACATGTCTAAAAAAAAATTTCACAGAAACAAACCACATATTAATGTTGGAACAATAGGTCATGTTGATCATGGTAAAACTACATTAACATCTGCAATTACAACTATTCTTGCTAAAACTTATGGTGGAAATGCACGTTCATTTGAACAAATCGATAACACACCAGAAGAAAAAAAAAGAGGAATTACTATTAATACTTCTCATGTTGAATATAATACTAATATTCGTCATTATGCTCATGTTGATTGTCCTGGGCATGCAGATTATATCAAAAATATGATAACAGGAGCTGCTCAAATGGATGGATCTATTTTAGTAGTTTCAGCTACTGATGGACCCATGCCTCAAACTCGTGAACATATTCTTTTAAGCAGACAAGTAGGAGTTCCTAATATAATTGTTTTTATTAATAAATGTGATATGGTTGATGATAAAGAATTATTAGATTTAGTTGAAATGGAAGTTCGTGAATTATTATCAAAATATGATTTTCCAGGAGATTCAACACCAGTGATAAGAGGATCAGCTTTAAAAGCATTAGAAGGAAATGAGTTTTGGTCATCTAAAATAATAGAATTATCTAATTATTTAGATACTTATATTCCTGAACCTGAAAGATCTATAAATAAACCTTTTTTATTACCAATAGAAGATGTATTTTCAATATCTGGTAGAGGTACAGTTGTCACCGGAAGAATAGAAAGTGGTATAATAAAGATAGGTGATGAAGTAGAAATAGTAGGTATAAAAAATACATTTAAAACTATATGTACTGGTGTTGAAATGTTTCGTAAACTTTTAGATGAAGGAAGATCAGGTGAAAATGTAGGTATATTACTTAGAGGTATAAAAAGAGATGATGTTGAGCGGGGTCAAGTTTTATCTAAACCTGGATATATAAAACCTCATATTAAATTTGAATCAGAAGTATATATTTTAACTAAAGAAGAAGGTGGAAGACACACACCATTTTTAAAAGGTTATCGTCCTCAATTTTATTTTCGAACTACTGATGTTACTGGTACAGTAGAATTACCTAAAAATATTGAAATGGTAATGCCAGGCGATAAAATTAAAATGATAATTAATTTAATATCTCCAATTGCTATGGATGAAGGTCTTAGATTTGCAATTCGTGAAGGTGGAAAAACAGTTGGTGCAGGTATTGTGATAAAAATAATTTCATAAAATATATTAAATTATTTTTTTATTTATTTATATAATAAAGGATATCTAAAGATATCCTTTAGTTATAAATATATTTTTTTTTTTTTATATATACAAATTTAACTTTTTTTTAATAATTTTTTTATTTCATAATATTAACTTAAAAATTTTAGGATTTTAAAAATAATGAAACAAAGAATAAGAATTAGATTAAAATCTTTTGATTATAGACTTATTGATAAATCAACATCAGAAATTGTTGAAACAGTAAAAAGAACAGGATCTAAAATAAATGGTCCTATACCTCTTCCTACATGTAAAGAAAAATTTACTATATTAGTATCTCCTCATGTTAATAAAGATGCAAGAGATCAATATGAAATTTGTACTCATAAAAGATTAGTTGATATTATAAAACCAACTGAAAAAACTGTTGATGCTCTTATGCATTTAGATTTAGCTTCTGGTGTTGATGTACAAATAAGTTTAAGTTGATGTATTTTTTTTAAAAATATTTGAGGTGAATAAATGAAATGTTTAATAGGTGAAAAAATAGGAATGACTAAAATATTTACTAAAGAAGGAACATCAATTCCTGTAACAATAATAAAAATAGAAAATAATTATATTATTGATATTAAAAATAATAAAAAAGAAGAATATTATTCCATTACATTAACAACTGGTATTAAAAAAGAAAAAAAAATTAAAAAATCAGAAATTGGTAATTTTAAAAATAAAAAAATAAAAATAGGTAACAAATTACATGAATTTAAAACAAAAAACAAAAAAAAATTAATTATAGGAGATTTTATAAATATAAAAATTTTAAAAAAAATTAAAAAAGTTGATGTGGTTGGTATATCAAAAGGAAAAGGTTTTGCTGGTACTATAAAAAGATGGAATTTTCATATACAAGATGCTACACATGGTAATTCTTTATCACATAGAGCTCCAGGGTCAATTGGTCAAAATCAAACACCAGGTAGGGTATTTAAAGGTAAAAAAATGTCTGGTCATTTAGGCAATAAAAAAATTACTATACAAAATTTAAATATAATAAATATTGATATAAAAAATAATTTATTATTAATTAAAGGTTCTGTACCAGGCTCAATAGGAAGTGAATTAATAATTAGAGAGTCAATAAAATATTAAATATAATGAGGTTATATATGTATGTTTTTTTAAAAGATGTTAAAAATAAAGTAAATATTTCAGATAATGTTTTTTGTAATAAGTTTAATGAATCACTTGTTCATCAAGTTATTTTATCTTATTCATCTTATTCTCATCAAGGAAGTAGTAGTCAAAAAAATAGATCAGAAGTTTCTGGTTCTGGTAAAAAACCATGGAAACAAAAAGGTTCTGGTAAAGCTAGAGCTGGTAGTTTTCAAAGTCCAATATGGAGATCAGGTGGTGTAACTTTTGCATTAAAAAAAAAAAATCATAAGAAAAAAATAAATAAAAAAATGTATAAAGGTGCATTAAAGTGTATTTTTTCAGAATTATTACGTCAAAATAGATTAATTATAGTTAAGAATTTTGATATAAATTCTTATAAAACAAATATTTTAGTTAAAAAATTAAATTTTATGATGATTAAAAATGTTTTGATTATTAAAAAAAATACAGATAAAAATATTTATAGAGCTTCTAAAAATTTAAATAAAATTAGTTTTATAAACGTAAATTTTATTAATCCTATTGTTTTAATTTCTTTTAATAAAGTTTTAATTACATTAAGTTCTATTAAAAAAATAGAGGAAATTTTATCATGATTAATTTAGAACGTATGTATAAAATTTTGTTATATCCTATAGTTTCAGAAAAATCATCTCTTTATATTAAAAAAAATAATACAATAATATTAAAAGTAATTAAAAATACTACAAAAAAAGAAATCAAATATGCAATATATAAATTATTTAATGTGAAAGTAAAAAAAATAAGAACTTTAATTATTAAAGGTAAAACTAAATTTTATAAAAAAAAAATAGGTTATAGAAGTAATTGGAAAAAAGCTTATATTACTGTAGAAAAAAATTTTAAATTAAACTTTAAAAATATTAACATTAAGGATTAATATAAATGTCTATAATTAAATGTAATCCTACTTCTCCTGGACGAAGACATGTTATAAAAATCAAAAACAATAAACTATACAAAGGTAAACCATTTAAAAAATTATTAACACCTATTCATAAATCCGGAGGTAGAAATAACAAAGGAAGAATTACTACTCGTCATATAGGAGGGGGGCATAAAAAAAAATATCGAATACTAGACTTTAAAAGAATTAAAGATAATATAGAAGCATTAGTAGAAAGAATAGAATATGATCCTAATAGATCAGCAAATATAGCATTAATTTTATATAAAGATGGCGTAAGATCTTATATTTTATATCCAAAAGGATTAAAAATAGGAGATAAAATACAATCAGGAATTGATATACCAATATCAATAGGAAATACATTACCTATGTTAAATATTCCTATAGGTTCTATAGTACATAATATAGAAATTAAACCTGGAAAAGGAGGTCAAATATCAAGATCTGCAGGATCTTACGTTCAGATAATATCTCGTGAAAATGATTATGTTACAGTTAGATTACGTTCAGGAGAAATTAGAAAAATTTTATCTCAATGCAGAGCTACATTAGGAGAAGTTGGAAATTCTGAACATTCACTTAAATCATTAGGTAAAGCTGGATCTAATCGTTGGATTGGAAAACGTCCAACTGTAAGAGGAACAGCTATGAATCCAATTGATCATCCACATGGGGGAGGAGAAGGAAGAAATTTCGGTAAACATCCAGTTTCACCTTGGGGTTTACAAACAAAAGGTAAAAAAACTCGTAAAAATAAACGTACAGATAAATTTATAATTAATAGAAATATAAATAAAGGATAAAAATAATGCCTCGTTCAATTAAGAAAGGTCCTTTTATAGATGAAAATTTATTAAAAAAAATAGAAAAATCGATAAAAACAAAAAATAAAAAACCTATTATTACATGGTCTCGTAGATCTACTATATTTCCTAATATGGTTGGATTAACTATTTGTGTTCATAATGGGAAAAAACATATACCAGTATTTATTATTGATGAAATGGTAGGTCATAAATTAGGTGAATTTGCACCCACAAGAACTTATAGAGGTCATTTATCAGATAAAAAAAATAAAAAAATTAAATCAAAAAAGGAATAAAATGCAAACAATAGCTAAATATAAATATGCAAAATCTTCTGCTCAAAAAATAAGATTAATAGCTAATTTAATTAGAGGTAAAAAAGCATGTAATGCTTTACAAGAATTAAATTTTATAAAAAAAAAATCATCATTAATTTTAAAAAAATTACTAAAATCAGTTATTGCTAATGCTGAACATAATAATGGTTCTGATATTGAAAAATTAGTAATATTTAAAATTTTTGTTGATAATGGTCCTAGCATGAAACGTATTTCTCCAAGAGCTAAAGGTAGAGCAGATCGTATAATTAAACGTACTAGTCATATTACAATTATTTTATCTGATAATTAAAAAGAGGTTAATATGGGTCAAAAAGTGCATCCTAATTTAATACGTTTAGGGATAATAAAAAAATGGAATTCTGTTTGGTACGCAAATAAAAAAGATTTTTCTATTAATTTAAAAAATGATATTAAAATTCGTTCATTTTTAATGAAACAATTATCAAATGCTTCAATTTCAAAAATTATAATAGAACGTAATTCCAAAACTATTAAAATAACAATACATACCGCTAGACCAGGTATAGTTATTGGTAAAAAAGGAGAAGATGTAGAAAAAATAAGAAATAAAATAACAAACATTTCTGGAGTTCCATCTCAAGTTAACATTGTTGAAGTAAAAAAACCTGAAATAGATGCTAAATTAATAGCTAATAATATAGCTAATCAATTAGAAAGAAGAATTATATTTAGAAGAGCAATGAAAAGATCTATACAAAATGCAATTAGATTTGGAGCAAAAGGTATTAAAATTGAAATAAGTGGTAGATTAGGAGGTGCTGAAATAGCACGTACAGAATGGATAAGAGAAGGAAGAGTTCCATTACATACTTTTAGAGCAGATATAGATTTTAGTATTTCTGAAGCAAAAACTACTTATGGAATTATAGGCATAAAAGTATGGATATTCAAAGGTGAAATTTTAGATAATTAAAAAATATTAATTTTAAAAATAAAAAATAATTTTTAAAAATTAAAAAGGTAATCTATTATGTTACAACCAAAACGTACAAAATTTAAAAAAATGCACAAAGGTAGAAATAGAGGAATAAAAGAATTTAAAAATATTGGTAAAGGTATTTTTGGATTAAAAGCAATTAGTAGAGGTAAATTAACTTCTAATCAAATAGAATCAGCAAGACGTGCTATGACTCACGCTATTAATAGACAAGGTAAAATATGGGTAAAAATATTTCCTGATAAACCAATTACAAAAAAACCTTTAGAAGTAAGAATGGGGAAAGGGAAAGGAAATGTTGAGTATTGGGTTTCTTTAATTAAACCTGGTAAAATTTTATATGAAATGAATGGCGTGTCTGAAGAATTAGCAAAAAAAGCATTTAAATTAGCATCAGCTAAATTATCAGTTAAAACTATTTTTATAAATAGTGAGTTAATTTAATGAAAAAAAAAAAATATAATAAAAAAAACAATAATCTAAATTTAGAATTAATAAAAAAAATACAAGAACAATTTAAAATACGTATGAAAATAAATTTAGGAAAATCAAAAAAAACACATTTATTAAAAAAAATCAAAAAACAAATAGCACAACTAAAAACTTTTTTACATAAAAAGGTTATATAATAATGAATAATAATAATATACGTAAATTAAAAGGTAAAGTAATAAGTAATAAAATGAATAAATCTATTATTGTTTCTATTGAACGTATTATAAAACACAAATTATATGGTAAGTTTATTAAACGTACTACTAAAATCCATGCACATGATTATAAAGACAAGTGCAATATTGGAGATATTGTTGAAATTATTGAATGTCGTCCAATTTCTAAAACAAAATCATGGATTTTATCTAAAATAATTAAAAAAAATTTATTTATATAATTTTTTTTAAAAATGTATATTTAATTTTTTTTTAAAATAATATAAAATATATATTTAATATATGTAATTATAAAATTTTATATATTAAATATATAAAATTTTATAATTTAAACTTATTGGTTTTAATTTAAATTTTAACTTTTTAGAAAATGATACAAACTCAAACTATATTAAAAGTAGCTGATAATTCTGGTGCACGTATAGTAATGTGTATAAAAGTTTTAGGTGGATCAAAACGTAAATATGCTTCATTAGGTGATATAATCAAAGTTTCTATTAAAGAAGCTATTCCTAGAGGAAAAGTAAAAAAAGGAGATGTTTTAAAAGCTGTAATTGTAAGAACAAAAAAAAATTATCATAGATTAGATGGTTCTATAATTAGATTTGACAATAATGCTTGTGTTTTATTAAATAATTCTGATCAACCTATAGGTACACGTATTTTCGGCCCTATTACCCGTGAATTAAGAAATGAAAAATTTATGAAAATTGTTTCTTTAGCTCCTGAAGTTATATAAGAGGTTTAAAAAAATGTATTTTAAAATAATTAAAAATGATACAGTTATAGTAATAACTGGTAAATACAAAGGAAAAATAGGTATAGTAAAAAAATTTAATTCTAAAAATAGAGTTATAGTTAGTGGTATAAATTTAGTAACTAAACATATCAAACCAAATAAATCAAATAATAATAAAGGAGAAATAATAAAAAAAGAATCCAGTATTCATATTTCAAATATATCTATATTTAATAAAAAATATAAAAAATTAGATAAAATCAAATTTACGTTTAAAAATAAAAAAAAAATTAGAATTTTTAAATCTAATAAATGTATTATTAAATAATATGAGTTAATTATGTTAAATAAATTAAATCTTTATTATAAAAACAAAGTAATATATATACTTATGAATAAGTTTAAATATTCTTCAATAATGCAAGTACCTAATATTAAAAAAATTACTATCAATATGGGTGTAGGTAAAGCATATAATAATAAAAACATTTTAAATAAATATATTAATGATTTAACATTAATATCGGGACAAAAACCTTTTATTACGAAAGCACGTAAATCTATATCAAGTTTTAAAATAAGGAAAGGTAATTCAATTGGATGTAAAGTAACTTTACGTCGTAAAAGAATGTGGGATTTTCTTGAAAGATTTATTAATATTGCTGTACCACGTATTAGAGATTTTAGAGGTTTTTCTTTAAAATCTTTTGATGGAAGAGGTAATTATAATATTGGATTATCAGAACAAATAATTTTTCCAGAAATTAAATATGATAAAATAGATAATGTAAAAGGATTAAATATATCTATTACAACCACAGCATTATCTGATAATGAATGTTATGAATTATTATCTTGTTTTAATATTCCATTTAACAAATAAATTTTTAGGAATAAAAATGACTAAAAAATCAATAAAAGAAAGAGAACTAAGAAGAACGAAGTTAGTAAATAAATTTTTTAAAAAACGTTTAGTACTTAAAAATATAATTTCAAATTTAAAAGTTTCTGAAAAAGACAGATGGGAAGCAATGATTAAATTGCAAAAATTACCAAGAGATTCAAGTCCATCAAGAAAACGTAATCGTTGTATACAAACAGGTCGTCCTCATGCTTTTTTAAAAAAATTTGGTTTAAGTAGAATAAAACTTCGTGAATATGCTATGAATGGTGAAATACCTGGATTAAAAAAATCAAGTTGGTAAATATATTATTTTTAATAAGAGGTTAAATTTATGAGTATGCAAGATCCAATTTCAGATATGTTGACTATTATTCGAAACGGGCAAATTTCTAAAAAAAAAAAAATATATGTTACATATTCTATTTTTAAAAAAGAAATTATTAAAATTCTTTATCAAGAAGGATTTATAAAAGAATATACAATCAAAAAAGATATAAAAACTTTATTGAAGATAAAATTAAAATATTTTAAAGGAAAACCAGTAATAGAAAATATTAAACGTATAAGCAAACCAAGTTTAAGAATATATAAAAAATGTAAAACGTTACCTAAAGTAATTGATGGTATGGGTATAGCGATTATTTCTACATCACAAGGAATTATGTCTGATAAAAGAGCTAGGGAACTTTTAATAGGTGGTGAAATTATATGTTATGTATCATAATAGGAGAAAAAAATGTCTCGTATTGCTAAAATACCTATTGATATACCATTAGGAGTTAATATTATTTTAAATAAAAAAAAAATTTTAATTAAATATTTGAAAAATAAATTAATCTTAAAGTTAAATAACAATATTAAAATTAATTATTTAGAAAATAAAATTAATGTTTACCCAATAATAAAAAATAAAAAAAATTGGTCCATTGCGGGAACAACAAGATCAATTTTACAAAATATGATACACGGCATTAAAGTTTGTTTTATTAAAAAATTAAAATTAATTGGTGTTGGTTATAAATCATTAATAAAAAATAATATATTAATATTATCTTTAGGTTTTTCTCATAATATAGAATATAAAATACCAATAGATGTTATAATTACATGTCCAACTCAAAATGAAATTATAATAAAAGGATGTAATAAGCAAATAGTTGGACAAGTGGCTGCGAATATAAGATCTTTTAAAAAACCTGAACCTTATAAAGGAAAAGGTATTAGATATATAAATGAAATTATAAATTTAAAAGATAAGAAAAAAAAATAGGTCAAAAATGAAAAAAAAAAAAAAACGTTTAAAAAGATCAAAAAAAACCCGTTTAAAAATTAAATTATTAAATTTAACAAAATTAACAATTCATAAAACATCTAAACATATTTATGCTCAAATTATTTCATCAAATAATTCTAAAGTTTTAACATCAGCTTCAACTTTAGAAAAAAATATTAAAAAAACAATAAAAATAACTGGAAATAAAAATGCTGCTAAAAAAATAGGTGAAATAATTGCTAAAAGATCTATTAATAAAAATATTAAAAAAATATCATTTGATAGATCTGGTTTTAAATATCATGGTAGAATAAAATCTTTAGCAGATTCTGCTCGTAAAAACGGTCTTATTTTTTAATATTTGGAATTATATTATGATATATATAGATAAAAAAATAAATAATATTAAAGAAAAATTAATATCAATAAATAGAGTATCTAAAACAGTAAAAGGTGGTAGAATTTTTAGTTTTACTGCTCTTACTGCAGTAGGTGATGGTAAAGGGAAAGTAGGGTTCGGATATGGAAAAGCACGTGAAGTTCCATCAGCAATAAAAAAATCAATTGAAAAAGCAAAAAAAAACATGATAACTATATCAATATATAAAAATACAATTCAATATGCAATTACAGGATTTTATACAAAATCTATAGTTTTCATGAAACCAGCTGTTGAAGGAACTGGTATTATAGCAGGTGGAGCTATGAGAGCTATTTTTTGTATGGCAGGAGTTAATAATATTATAGCAAAATCTTATGGATCAACTAATCCAATTAATGTAGTAAAAGCAACTATTAATACTTTAAAAAATATGACATCTATTAAGAATATAGCTTATAAACGTGGAAAATCAATTAGAGAAATTTTAGGTAATTAATTAATTATGAATAAAAAAAAAATTAAAATAACTCAAATTCGTAGTTCTATAGGAATAATTCCTAAACATAAATTAACTTTAAAAGGGTTAGGTTTGCGTTATATTGGTCATACAGTAAAAAGAAAAAACATTCCTTCAATAATAGGAATGACAAAATTAATTTATTATATGGTTAATGTAGAGAAATAATATATGAAATTAAATAATTTGTCATCTAAAGGATCGAAAAAAAAATCCAAAAGAATAGGTAGAGGTATAGGTTCTGGATTTGGTAAAACTTGTGGTAGAGGTCATAAAGGTCAAAAATCACGTTCTGGTAAATATTTAAATAGATGTTTTGAAGGAGGTCAAACTCCTTTACATCGTAGAATACCAAAATTTGGTTTTAAATCTATAAAATCTATTTATCATGTAGAAATAAAATTATCAGATTTATTATATATTAAAAATAATTTAATAAATATAAATATTTTAAAAAATAAAAAAATTATAAAAAAAAATATAAAATTTGTTAAAATTATAAATTCTGGAGAAATAAATAGACCTGTTATAATTAATGGTATTAGTGTAAGCAAAGGAGCTAAAAAACAAATAGAATTAAATGGTGGCAAAATTGAGGAATAAATAAATATGTATAAAAAAAGAAAATTAAAATATATAAATTCTAAAATAGGTTTTCATGAATTAAAAAAAAGAATTATATTTGTTATAATATCATTAGTTATATTAAGAATAGGGTCTTGTATTCAAATACCTTTTATTAATATAAATATTTTTAAAAAAATAATAAATAATAATAATAATTTCATAATTAACATGTTTAATATATTTTCAGGTGGTTCTTTAAATCATGCTTCTATTTTTTCTTTAGGTGTTATGCCATATATTTCATCATCAATGATTATTCAATTAATAACCAAATTAAATAAAAATTATTTTGAAAATAAAATAAATTTTCAAAATAATAAACATCAAATAAATAAATATATATTGTATGGATCTTTTATTATATCTATAATTCAATCATTAATAACAGTTATTGGTTTTAATAATTTATATAAAACAAATAAATATATAACAAACTCAATATATTTAATATTTTTTATTACTACAGTAATAAGCCTAACATTAGGTACTATGTTATTAATATGGATTGGAAATAAAATAACAAAAAAAGGAATAGGTAATGGTATTTCATTCATAATTTTTACAGGAATAATATCTGAATTGTACTTTACTTATATTAAGTTAATTAATAAAATTCATAAAGGTGATATTACATATATAATGTTAATTTTTATTATTTTTTTACTTTTTTCTATTATTTTTTTTATAGTTTTAATAGAAAGTGGTCAAAGACAAATATTAATTAATTATCCAAATCATCAAGGAAGAAAATTTTTTACTTCTGAAAATACATATTTACCATTAAAATTTAATATGAATGGTGTTATTACTACTGTTTTTTCTTCTAATTTAATTACTATTATTTTTACAATAATAACATGGATTAAAAATCAATATAAATTAAATTGTATAAGTTTTATTTTAAAATATTTTAAACCAGGAAATATAATTTATACAATAATATATTTTTATATTATTAAGTTTTTTTGTTTTTTTTATTCAAAATTTATATTTGATTCAAAAGAACTTTCAGATAATATTAAAAAATCAGGAGCTTTTATAACAGGAATAAGACCAGGGTTAAATACAGAAAATTATATACTAAAAATATATAATAAAATTACATTTATAGGATCTATATATGTTACTTTTATTTGTTTAATTATGGAAATTATAAATAAAATAATTAATTTTAAAATTAACTGTAGTGGTACATCTTTATTAATTATAGTTGTTGTTATAATAGATTTTATAAATCAAATAAATACAATTATGATGTCCAGCAAATATAAAGAAATAATAAAAAAAATAGAAACTAAAAAAAAAATATTTTATTAAAAATTTTTTAAAATAAAAAAAGAGAATAATATGAAAGTTCGTGCTTCAGTGAAAAAATTATGCAGAAATTGTAAAATTGTAAAAAGAAAAAAAATTATTAGAATAATATGTAATGTATATTCTAAACATAAACAACGTCAAGGATAAATATTAATTTTTTGAATAAATTGGAGAAATAAATTTATGCGTATAGCAGGTATAAATATTCCTGATAAAAAAAATACTGTAATTGCATTAACATATATTTATGGTATTGGAATATCTAGATCTAAATATATTTGTTTTATTTCATCTGTTCCTGAAAATATTAATATATGTAAATTATCTAAAGAATGTATAAAGAATTTACATAAATCTATATCTAAATTTATTATAGAAGGAGATCTTCGTCGTGAAATTAATATAAGTATAAAAAGATTAATAGATTTTTCAAGTTATAGGGGATTAAGACATCGTAAAAAACTTCCAGTAAGAGGTCAAAGAACCAAAACAAACGCTAGGACACGTAAAGGTCCACGTAAACCTATTAAAAAATAATTTAGGAGAAAATGTAAAATGATTAAAAAAAAAAATAAATTACGTAAAAAAAATAAAAAACAGATTTTAGATGGAATAGTTTATATTAATTCATCTTTTAATAATACTATAGTTAGTATAACTGACATACATGGTAATTCTTTAGGTTGGTCAACTGCTGGATGTTGTGGTTTTCGGGGTTCTAAAAAATCAACTCCTTTTGCAGCTCAAGTTGCAGCTGAAAAATGTTCTGAAAAAATTAAAGAATATGGAATTAAAAATATTAAAATAATGATAAAAGGACCTGGTCCTGGAAGAGAATCAAGTATAAGAGCTCTTCATAATGCAGGATTTAATATTACTAATATTATTGATGTAACTCCTATACCACATAATGGATGTCGTCCCCCTAAAAAAAGAAGAGTGTAAATTTATATAAAAATAAAGGATAATATTATGTCTAAATATATAGGACCTAAACTTAAATTAAGTCGTCGTGAAGGTATTGATTTATTTTTAAAATCTGGATGTCGTTCTATAGAATCAAAATGTAAAATAGAAAAACTTCCAGGTCATTTTGGCAAAAAAAAAAATAGATTATCAGATTATGGGATTCAACTAAGAGAAAAACAAAAAGTTAAACGTATATATGGAATATTAGAACGTCAATTTCGTAATTATTACTATAAATCTATAAGATTAAAAGGAAATACAGGTGAAAATTTACTTAAATTATTAGAATCAAGATTAGATAATGTAGTATATCGAATGGGATTTGGATCAACAAGATCAGAATCTAGACAATTAGTTAATCATAAATCAATTACAGTAAATAAAAATATTGTTAATATTGCATCATATCAAGTAAAAATAAATGATATTATAGGAATTAAAGATAAATCTAAAAATCAATTACGTATAAAATTATCATTAGAATTATCTAAACATAATAGAGAAAAAATAAGTTGGATAGAAGTTAATATTAAAAAAATGGAAGGTATATTTAAATTTATACCAGAACGTAATCTTTTATATAAAGATATTAATGAACAATTAATAATTGAATTATATTCAAAATAAATTAATTAATTAATAAGTGATAAATAATGAATAAAAATAATAATATAAAAATAAAACCAAAAATAGTAGAAATAAAAAAAATAAATTCAAAACATTCAAAAATAATATTAGAACCTTTAGAACGGGGATTTGGTCATACTTTAGGTAATGCATTACGTAGAATTCTTTTATCATCAATATCTGGATGTTGTGTTACAGAATTTGAAATTGAAGGGGTTTTACATGAATTTAGTACTAAAAAAGGTATAAAAGAAGACATTTTAGAAATTATTTTAAATTTAAAAAAATTAGCAATAAAAATATATCATAAAAATAATGTTGATTTAACATTAAATAAATATGGAATTGTAAAAGTTAGAGCATCTGATATTATTCATGATTCTAATGTAAAAATAATAAATCCTAATCATATCATATGTGAAATGACTGGTAAAGATTCATATCTTAATATGAAAATGAAAGCTCAAAAAGGTGTAGGTTATATACCTGCTTATAGTAGAATAAATAAAGAAGAAAATAGACCTATAGGTAGAATTCTTATAGATGCATGTTATAATCCTATAGAACGTATATCATATAATGTAGAAACAACACGTGTAGAAGGTAGAACTGATTTAGATAGACTTATTATTGAAATAGAAACAAACGGTACAATTAAACCTGAAAAAGCTATAAAAAAAGCAGCAAAAATATTATTTAATCAATTAAAATATTTTATAAATTTTGATGATATGAAGAATAAAAAAATAAAAGAAATAAAACCAAAATTTGATCCTATATTTCTTAAATTAGTTGATGATTTAGAACTTACTGTAAGATCTGCTAATTGTTTAAAAGCAGAATCTATTAGATATATAGGTGAATTAGTACAACGTACAGAAATGGATTTATTAAAAACACCAAATTTAGGTAAAAAATCACTTACTGAAATTAAAAATGTTCTTTTATCTCGTGGTTTATCATTAGGAATGATTTTAGATAATTGGTCAATTAATTTAATTAAGAAAAAATAATTAATTATTAATATATTTTTTTAAAAAGGATTATATAATTGAGACATTTAAAAAAAGGTAGAAAATTAAACAGAAATTCAAGTCATAGAAATGCTATGTTTAAAAATATGTCTAATTCTTTAATAAGATATGAAATACTTAAAACTACTTTGAATAAAGCAAAAGAATTAAGAAGATATATTGAACCAATAATAAATATTTCTAAAAAGGATAATGTTGCGAAAAGACGAATTATATTTTCAAAATTAAGAAACAATAAAATAATTTCTAAATTATTTAATGAAATAGGTCCACGTCTTATAAATCACAAAGGAGGGTATACTAGAATTTATAAATGTGGATTTAGAAAAGGTGATAATGCACCAATGTCTTATATTGAAATTGTAGATCGTGATTCTAAAAATTTTAATTTAAAAAAATATTAATTTTTAATATCTAATATAGATTCTTTCATTTTTTTCATTGCACTTTTTTCTAATTGACGAATTCTTTCAGCTGAAATTCCATATTTATTTGCTAATTTTTGTAAAGTTATTTTATTATTGTCGTTTAACCATCTAGATTTAATAATATCTTTACTTCTTTTATCTAAAATACTTAATGCTATATTTATTTTATTAAAAGTAATTTGATAATATTTATCTTTTATTAAAGAATTTGCAAAATTAGATTTTTTATCACAAATATAAACTATAGGATATAATGAATTTATTTCTTTATTTTTATTTTCTACATCTATAAAAATTGGATCAAATGTAATATCTTTTGCTGACATACGTGATTCCATTTCTATTACATCTTTAATTTTAACATCTAATTTTTTAGATATCATTTTGATTTCGTTTTTATTAAACCATTTTAAATTTTTTTTATTTTTTCTTAAATTAAAAAATAATTTTTTTTGTGATTTTGTTGTTGCTACTTTTACAATACGCCAATTACGAATAACATATTCATGAATTTCTGCTTTAATCCAATGTATTGCAAATGAAACTAAACGAACACCTAAATTAGGATTAAATCTTCTTACTGCTTTCATAAGTCCTATATTTCCTTCTTGTATAAGATCGTATTGATTAATACCATATCCTAAATAACTTCTAGCTATTTTAATAACAAACCTTATATGAGATAAAATTAAATTTTTAGCAGATTCTAAATCATTATTATAAAAAAATTTTTTTGAAAAATATTTTTCTTCTTGTTCGGTTAAAATGGGATACAAACTAGCTATCTTAAAATAAGATTTTAAGTTTTTGTTAAAATAATTAAATTTTTTTATATTTTTTATCATTTATAACCTTTTTAAAATAGATAATATTTAATATATTTAAAAAAATAATTTTTAAATTTCATTTAATTATATTATTAATAATTTATTTTATATATTTAAATATATTTTTAAATTTATTTAAACAATTATATTAATAATTAAATATACTTGTTAAAATAAATTATTCATATTATTTTAATTAAAAAAAATAAAATTATAAATATAAATATGTACAAAGTTAAAATTATTATCTCAAGTGGATATTTAAAAAATAAAAAAATAATTTTTAATTTAAAATCTAGTTTAAGACCTACAAAAAATATTGTTAAAAAAACATTATTTAATTGGATATCTGATATAATAATAGGCTCAAGATGTTTAGATTGTTTTTCAGGAAGTGGATCATTAGGATTTGAATCTATTTCTAGAAGATCTAATAGTGTTACATTTTTAGAAAAAAATAAAAATACAGCTATTGAATTAAAATATAATTTAAGAAGACTTAAAATAAATAATGCAATTGTAATTAATACGGATACCATTAAATGGTTAAAAAAAAATAAAAATATATATAATATTATATATATAGATCCACCTTATAAAAAAGATATGATTTTTAAAACAATTTATTTATTAATAAAAAATTTTTGTATTAATTATAATTCATTTATATATATAGAATCAGAAAAAGAAAATTTATATTCTATTATTCCTAATAATTGGTTTATTTATAGAAGAAAGATTACAGGAAATACAATATATTTATTATATAAATGCAATTTATTTTAAATAAATAAAATTAAATTTAAAATATTTGTTAAATTAATAATATTTATAAAAATTAAAATACAAATTTTATATATAAAAAAATGAATAAAAAATATTTTCATAAAAGTGTTTTATTAAAAGAATCAATTAAAAGTTTAAAAATTAAACCCAATGGTATTTATATAGATTGTACATTTGGCAATGGTGGTCATTCTAAATTGATTTTAAAACATTTAAATATATATGGTAATCTTATATCTATAGATAGAGATCCAAATGCAATTAAAAAAGCTTTATTACTAAAAGATAAAAGATTTAAAATAATCCATGGGAATTTTTCTCAAATATATTATTTTTTTTATAAATTAGATTTAATAGGTAAAATAAATGGAATAATATATGATTTAGGAATATCATCTTTACAATTAGATAATCCTAAACGTGGTTTTTCTTTTATTAATAAAGGTCCTTTAGATATGAGAATGAATAACACTTGTGGTCAATCAGCATATACATGGTTATTAAATACTAATATAAAAGATATTGAATATGTTATTAAAACATATGGAGAAGAAAGATTTTATAAAAAAATAGCAAAATCTATTAATATTTTTAAAAAAAAGAAACCTTTAAAAAATACAATAGAATTATCAAAAATAATTTCTAAATCTATTTTTTTTAAAAATAGATTTAGAAATCCAGCAACCAGAACTTTTCAAGCTATAAGAATTTATATTAATAATGAAATAGAAGAAATATCACAATCTCTGAAAAATATAATCAAAATTCTACACCCAGGTGGTAGATTATCTTTAATAAGTTTTCATTCTATTGAACATAGATTAATTAAAAAATTTATTAATAAATTTTCAAAAAAAAATCAAAATAAAGATTTTTTAAATAAAAATATAAATAAAAAAAAAATAAAATTTTTGAATGAAATAAAATTAAAAAAAATTTTAAAAATAAAACCAACTAAAGTAGAAATCAAAAATAATCCAAGATCAAGAAGTGCAATGTTAAGAGTGGTTGAAAAATTAAATTAATTAAAAAATTTTTAAAAATAAATAATTAATTTTATAAAACTATATTATTTTTTTAAATTTATTTTTAATATAATCATAATTTACTTTTATTTTAATATAAAAAATATTTTTTGATATATTATATTTAATAGTATTTAATAATTTATGTTGTTTTTTTAAAATATTAATTTTACAACTATAATTTATAGTTTCTATAAAAATAATTCCTTTATTTAAATTTATTATTTTAAATAAATTATTAGTAAAAATATGTAAAATTTTTATAAAAATAAAATTAATTTTTAAAATAATAAAATATTTTTTTATAAATTTATCTAAATAAATTATTTTTTTGTTTTTAATATAATATAAATAATTATTAATTAAAATAGGTTTATTTTTCATATTTTTGTTTTCATTACCTCTTGAAACAAATTTTTATACAATAATTTGTTTATTTTTTTTAAAAATTACTATTAAATATAAATTAAACTTTATAAAGAGATTTTAAGTATTATGTTAAAAAAAATAATTAACAAAATTTTTAGAAATAATAATAATAGATTTATCACAAATATTAAAAAAATAGTTTTGTCAATTAATGAATTAGAAAAAAAAATTCAAATTTTAGATAATTATAATCTTTCAAATAAAACAAAAGAATTTAAAAAAAGAATTAAAAATGGTGAAAGTTTACATAAAATATTACCTGAAGCGTTTGCAGTGGTTAGAGAATCTAGTAAAAGATTATTAAATATGCGTCATTTTGATGTTCAATTAATAGGAGGCATAGTCCTTAATAATAATTGTATAGCAGAAATGTATACCGGTGAAGGAAAAACTTTAACTGCAACTTTACCAGCTTATCTGAATGCATTACAAGGAAAAGGTTTTCATATAGTAACAGTAAATGATTATTTAGCAAATCGTGATGCAAAAAAAAATGAAAAACTATTTAATTTTTTAAATTTAACAGTAAAAAGTAATTTACATGGAATGACATTAAAAGAAAAACGTTTAGCTTATTCAGCTGATATTACATATGGAACTAATAATGAATATGGTTTTGATTATCTTAAAGATAATATGATTTTTAAAAAAAAAGACAGAGTTCAAAGAAAATTACATTTTGCATTATTAGATGAAGTTGATTCTATTTTAATAGATGAATCCAGAACACCAATTGTAATATCAAATGAAGAAGAAAATATATCAGATATATACATAATGATCGATAGAATTGTTAAAAAAATTATTATAAAAAATAAAAAAAATATAAATTATAATAAACATTATTATTTTATTAATGAAAAATTAAAACAAGTTACTTTGAATGAAAAAGGATTAATTTTAATTGAAAATATTTTAATTAAAAAAAAAATAATAAAAAAAAAAGAATTTTTATATTCTAATTCAAATATTTATTTAATTAACCACATTATATCTTCTTTAAAAGCTCATATTTTATTTAAAAAAAATATAGATTATATAATTCAAGAAGGTAAAATTTTAATAATTAATGAAAATACTGGAAGAATTATGTATAACCAAAGATGGTCTAATGGTTTACATCAAGCTATAGAAGCAAAGGAAAATATTAATATTCAAAAAGAAAATAAAAATTTATCTTCTATTACCTTTCAAAATTATTTTCGTTTATATAAAAAATTATCAGGAATGACTGGAACAGCTAAAACAGAATCATTAGAATTTAAAAATATTTATAAATTAAATACTTTTGTTATTCCAACTAATAAGCCAATAATTCGAAAAGATTTTTTAGATTTATTTTTTATAACAGAAAAAAAAAAAATAAAAGCAATTATTAATGATATAATATCTTGTAATAAAAGACAACAACCAGTTTTAGTAGGAACAATATCTATTGAAAAATCAGAATTAATTTCATATGAACTTAACAAAGTTGGTATAAAACACACCATATTAAATGCTAAATGTGATTCAGAAGAAGCAAAAATAATATCTAAAGCTGGAATACCAGGATCTGTAACAATAGCTACCAATATGGCTGGAAGAGGTACTGATATTGTATTAGGTGGATTAAATAAAATAAAATCAATTTTAATTAAAAAAAATATTTTAATGAATAAAAAATGGAAATTTAGAAATAAATTAGTTTTAAAATCTGGTGGTTTGCATGTAATAGGAACAGAACATCATGAATCTCGTCGCATAGATAATCAATTAAGAGGAAGATCTGGTAGACAAGGAGATTGTGGATCATCACGTTTTTATTTATCTATGGAAGATAATTTAATAAGAATTTTTGCTTATAAAAATATTTATAAATTTATTAATAAATTAAATATAAAATTAGAAAAATTTACAGAACATCCTTTTATTAATAAATTTATTAAAAAAACACAAATTAAAATAGAAAATAGAAATTTTAATATAAGAAAAAATCTTATGGATTATGATGATATAATTAATTATCAAAGATTATTAATATATAATCTAAGAAAAGAATTTCTTGAATCCGAAAATATAAATGAAGTAATTAAAAATATTAGAATTGATGTAATTAATAAATTAGTTAGTAAATATTTAATTAATATTAAATATCAAAACATATTTAATATTAATAAATGTTTAAATTGTTTAAAAAAAGATTTTAATATTAAAATAAATTTAAATAAATTTAAAAAAAATAATATATATAATTTAGAAAAAAAAAAATTTAAAAAAAAAATAATTTACAAATCAATAAATAATTATAATAAAATAAAAACAATAATCGGAAATAAAAAAATAAATATTTTTGAAAAAAATATAATGTTAAATTCAATTGATGAATTTTGGAAAGAATATTTATATTCCATTGAACATTTAAAAAAAGGTATAAATTTACGTATATTTGCTCAAAAAAACCCTAAACAAGAATATAAAAAAGAATCTTTTATATTGTTTAAATATATGATAGAATCATTAAAATATGAAGTTATAAGTATATTAAGTAATATTAGTTCTTAATATAAATTAATTATTTTAAAAAAATTAAATAATAGATCATTTTTATAAAAACAATATATTAATACATAATTATTTTTTATTTTTAAAATATATAAAAATATATAAAAAATTATTATTTTATAAAATTTAATATTATTATTAAATTAATTATATATTAATATATAATTTATTTTTTTTTACTTCACAGATTTTTAAAAATATTACTATATCAATACAATATAGTATTTTAGAAAATTAAATTTATTTAATCAAATAATATATATTAAATTATTAATAATTTATTTATTTTTATTTATTATAAAAAATTATTAATAAAATAATTTATATTATTTTAATTGAATGATTTAAAAAAATTAAATTTATATATTGAGATTAAAATAAAATGAATCCATTAATCATTAAAGTAGGTGGAATTCTTCTAGATAGCAAAGAAGCTTTATATAATTTATTCAATTCAATTAGTAAAAATATATATAAAAATCAAAGATCTATAATATTAGTACATGGTGGAAGTTTTTTAATAGATAATTTAATGAAAAAACTTTCTATTCCAATAATAAAAATAAATGGATTAAGAATAACACCTAAAGATCAAATACCAATAATAACAGGAGTTATTTCAAATATAAATAAAATTTTATTATCTTGGGCAAAAAAATTTAAAATTAATAAATCATTAGGTTTATGTGTTGGAGACGGTGATATATTAAATTTAAATTTTAAAAATAATAAACTTGGTAATGTTCGTAATATTTGTTCAAAACAATCAAATTTGTTAAATATATTAATTAAAAATAATTATTTACCAATAATAAATTCTATTGGAATAAATAATAAAGGAAATATAATTAATATTAATTCTGATGAAGTAGCTACTACAATAGCTTCATATTTAAAAGGTGATTTAATTTTTCTTACTGATGTTAGTTGTGTATTTGATGGAAAAGGGAATAGAATTAATGAAATTACAAATAAAAAATATAAAAAATTAATATCTAAAGGAATTATTACTAACGGTATGATAATCAAAGTTAAATCTGCAATTAAAGCATCTAAAATTCTTAAAAAACCTGTTGAAATATGTAGTTGGTATAAATCTGATAAATTATTAAATATTTTTCAAGGAAAATCATATGGTACTCGTATTTTATTTAAATAAAAAACTTATTCATTATAAATATTTAATATTTAAAAATATTAACATTTAATTTAATTTATTAAAATAGGTAAATTAATATGTCATTATGGGGAGGTCGTTTTAATCAAAGCTCAGATAAATTATTTAAAGTATTTAATAATTCATTAAAATTTGATTATAAATTAATTAAACATGATATTATATGTTCTATTGCTTGGTCTAAAGCTTTATTAAATGCAAATGTAATAAATAAAGAAGAATATTTAAAATTAAAAAATACATTAAATAAAATTTATTCAGAATTTAAAAAAAATCCTAAAAAAATATTTTTAAGTAATGAAGAAGATATTCATAGCTGGGTAGAAAAAAAATTAATAGAAAAAATAGGAAATATAGGTAAAAAATTACATACAGGAAGAAGTAGAAATGATCAAATAACTACAGATATGAAACTATGGTGTAAAGAAAGAACATATTTTATTATTGAAATAATTAAAAAATTAAGAAAAACTTTAATAAAAAAAGCTGAAAATAATATTAAATCTTTTATGCCATCATATACTCATTTACAAATAGCTCAACCTACTACTTTTGCTCATTGGTGTTTAGCTTATAATGAAATGTTATATAGAGATGAAAATCGTTTAGAAGATTCAATTAAAAGACTAAATTATAGTCCTTTAGGAAGTGCAGCTCTTACTGGAACTTCATATCCAATTAACAGAAATAAATTAGCTAAACGAATGGGGTTTGAATCAGCAACAAGAAATAGTATTGATAGTGTCTCTGATAGGGATTATATTTTAGAATTGCTTTTTAATTCTTCCATTGGTATGATACATTTATCTAGATTTTCTGAAGATTTAATCTTCTTTAATACAGTAGAAGCTAATTTTATTGAATTGTCTGATTTAGTAACATCAGGATCATCTCTTATGCCTCAAAAAAAAAATCCTGATGCATTAGAACTTATAAGAGGTAAATGTGGTAAAGTTAGTGGTTATTTAATAGGTATGATGATGACATTGAAAGGTTTACCTATGTCTTATAATAAGGATATGCAAGAAGATAAAGAATATATTTTTAATTCTTTAGAAACTTGGATTGAATGTTTAAATATGTCAAATTTAATTTTGAAAGGATTAAAAATAAAAATAAAAAATTGTACAAAAGCTGCTAAAAAAGGATATTCAAATGCTACAGAATTAGCAGATTATTTAGTTTCAAAAGGAATTTCATTTAGAAAATCACATAAAATTGTTGGTCAAATAGTATTAGAGGCAATAAATAAAAAAATTCCATTAGAATGTTTATCTATACATACATTTAAAAAATTTAGTTCTATCATAGAAAATGATGTTTATTCAATACTTACAATTGAATCTTGTTTATCTAAAAGAGACGTTAAAGGTGGTTCTTCAATAAATCAAATTATTAAATCTATAAAAAAAGCTAAAAAAAAATTATAATATTAAAAATATAAAACTAAATTTATAAAAATAAATTAAATAATATATATTTATAATATTAACTGTATCATTCCTGATATTAAATGTTTATTTAAATAAATTAAATATTTTTTAATATTTAATATTAATATTATTATAAATAATGTAAATTTAAAAAATTTCAGGAATGAAATTAAAAATATTAAATATAAATAAATTTAAATTTTATTAATTTAATAATAAATTAAATATCTTATTTTCCCTTCATCATATTAAAAAATTCGTAATTATTACTTGTCATAGATAATTTACTAATTAAAAATTCTATTGCTTCTATTTCCATCATTGGATGAATAATTTTTCTTAGAATCCACATTTTTCTTAATTCTTCTTTTGTTGTTAATAATTCTTCTTTTCTAGTACCAGATCTATTATAATCAATAGCAGGAAAAACTCTTTTTTCAGCAATTTTACGTGAAAGATGTAATTCCATGTTTCCAGTACCCTTAAATTCTTCATAAATAATTTCATCCATTTTAGAACCAGTATCTATAAGAGCTGTTGCTATTATAGTTAAACTTCCACCTTCTTCCATATTACGAGCTGCTCCAAAAAATCTTTTAGGTCTATGAAGAGCATTTGAATCAATCCCCCCTGTTAATACTTTTCCTGAAGTTGGTACTATATTATTATAAGCTCTTGCCAATCTAGTTATAGAATCTAATAAAATGATTACATTTTTATTATGTTCTACTAATCTTTTTGCTTTTTCTATAACCATTTCAGAAACTTGAACATGTCTCGATGATGGTTCATCAAAAGTTGATGCTATTACTTCACCTTTAACTAATCTTTTCATTTCTGTAACTTCTTCAGGTCTTTCATCTATTAACAAAACAATAAGAATACTATTTGGATGATTATAAGAAATACTTTGTGCTATTTTTTGTAATAAAATTGTTTTACCAGCTTTAGGTGGTGCTACTATTAAACCACGTTGACCTCTTCCTATTGGAGAAGCTAAATCTAATACTCTTGCTGTTAAATCTTCTTTAGAACCATTACCTCTTTCCATTTTTAATCTATCGTTTGCGTGAAGAGGTGTTAAATTTTCAAATAAAATTTTTTTATTTGAATTTTCAGGTTTATCATAATTTACTTTATTAATTTTTAATAAAGCAAAATAACGTTCACCATCTTTAGGTGGTCTTATTTTACCATAAATTGTATCACCAGTTCTTAAATTAAAACGTCTTATTTGACTTGGAGAAACATAAATATCATCTGGTCCAGCAAGATAAGAACTATCACTAGATCTTAAAAAACCAAAACCATCTTGAAGTATTTCTAATACTCCATCACCAAATATATCTTCTCCACTTTTAGCATGTTTTTTTAAAATTGTAAATATTATATCTTGTTTATTCATTTTTGTTAAATTTTCTAAACCCATATTTTCACCTATTAAAACTCTTTCTAAAACAGGTGTATTCTTTAGTTCTGTTATATTCATAATTATTAATTCTTAAAATCTTTATTTATTTTTAAACAAAATTTAAATTTTATATTTAAATATCAATTTAAAAATTTATTAATTTAAAAAAATTGATATTTAAAAATAATAAAATTAAATATTTAAATATTTAATTTTATTATTTTTTTAATTTTATATTTAATTAAATATTTTCACTAATAAATTTTTTTAATATTGATTTAGACATCAAACCAACTTTAGTTGCTATTAATTTACCATTATTAAATATTAATATAGTAGGAATACTACGTATATCATATTTTTTAGGTATAGATAAATTTTCTTCGATATTAAATTTAGAAAAAGTTATTTTATTTTTAAATTCATCTGCAATTTGTTTTAACAAAGGCTCCATTATTTTACATGGCCCACAAAATTCAGACCAAAAATCAACAACTATTTTTTTTTTAAAATTTAATACTTTTTTTTCAAAATTTTTATCTGTTAAATTTATTATTTTATTATTCATAATAATCCATTATATATAATTTTGAATATTTAATATATTTAAATATTAATTATTTAAATTATTAATTATATTAAATATAATATTTATTATTTAATAATTAAATATCAATATAATTTGAATATTAAATATATATTTAATATTCAAATTATATTGATATTTAATTATTCCAATTTGTATGAAAAATACCATTTTTATCAATTCTTTTGTAATTATGAGATCCAAAATAATCTCTTTGTGCTTGAATTAAGTTTGATGATAAATATTTAGACCTATAACTATCATAATAAGATATTGAAGATGATAAAGCTGGAGCTGGATAACCATTATTAATTGCATAAGATGCTATGTATCTTAGTGAAAAATTATATTTATTAGCAATATTAGTAAAATATGATGATAATAATATATTATATATATTAGGATTATAACTATAAACATTCATGATTTTATCTAATATTTTAGATCTTATTATACAACCATTTCTAAAAATTTTTGCTATTTTATAGTAATTTAAATTCCATTTTTTTTTATATGAAATTTTTTTTAAATGAGAAAATCCTTGAGCGTAAGAAAGTATTTTAGACAAATATAAAGATTTTCTAACTTTTTCTATAAACTTTTTATTATTATAATTATATTTTTTATTAATAGGTCCATTAAGCATTTTGGAAGCAATAATACGTTGATTCTTCATAGATGAAATGTAACGAAAAAATAATGACTCAGTAGCAATATTAAATGGTTCTTCTATTTCTATAGAACTATTAATTGACCATTTTCCTGTTTTTTTATTTAGAGCCTCATCAAGAATAAAATCTAATATAAATTTCCCTGTATGATCTTTTTTTATAAGAATTTTTTTAGTAATATTGATTAAATAACTCTTAAGTTCTCCATTCCCCCATGTATTAAAAATTTCATATAATTTTTCATTATTTAATCCAAGAGCATTTTTCATAATGAAATATGTTTCAGAAATTAATTGCATATATGAGTATTCAATTCCATTATGTATCATTTTTACATAATGACCAGATTCTTCTTTTCCAATATATGTAACACATGGAGATCCTTTTACATTAGCAGAAATTTTTTTAAAAATAGGTTCTAAAATTTTATATGTTGATTTATCACCTCCTGCCATTATAGATAATCCATTAAGTGCTCCTTCTTCACCTCCAGATATTCCTACACCTATAAATTTAAAACCTTCTTTATATAATAATTTATTTCTTCTTAAAGTATCTTTATATAAAGAATTTCCACAATCTATTATTATATCATCTTTATTTATAAATTTTTTTAATAAATTTATAGTTAAATCTATAGGTTTTCCAGGTTTTATCATTAAAAATATAATACGAGGTAATTTAATTGAATTAACAAAATCATTTAAATTATAAAATGGATAAATTTTTTTAAATGGATGTTTAAATATTAAAATATCAGTTTTTTCTTTAGATCTATTAAAAATAGAAACTCTGTATCCTTTATTTTCAATATTAATAGTTAAATTTTTACCCATTGTTGACATACCTATAATACCTATATCATTTTTAGTCATTTTAATACCTAATAATATTTATTATTATAATAAATTATATAATTTTAATTTTAAAAGAAATAGTTTAAAATATAAACAATTTTATATTGTAAATATTAATTTTATTAAAAAATAAATTTATTTAATTTTTTAATAAAATTAATATTTATTGTGTTTAATAAAATTTAAGGATACTAATTATTATGATAATAATTAATTTTTTAGTAAAATCTATTTTAGATTTTTATATAATACTAATTATTATTAGAATTTGGATTCAATGGACAAAATGTGATTTTTATAATTCATTTTATCAATTAATTGATAAAATTACATATCCATTAATTAAAATAACTAAATATTTCATGCCTAATTATGTAAATACATGTTTTTTTATAATATCTATTTTTTTTTCAATAATTAAATTTCCAATTATAATTTTTTTTGAAACAAATTTAATAAAAATAAAAATTATTTATATTTTTATAGGAATAGTAACTTTATTAAAAACATTTGGTAATTTATTATTTTGGATTTTAATATTACGTTTCATTTTAATTAAATTAAAACAAGATAAAAATATTATGAATGAAGTTATTTATATGTTAAGTGAATCAATTATATTGATAATTAAAAAAATATTTCATACTACATATAGTATTAATATATCATTATTTATATTAATATCTATCTTATTTTCATTTAATTATTTAGGTATTTATTTACTTCCAGGTATTTGGTATAAAATATAATTTATTTTTTAAATTTTTTTAATTAAATATTAACTTTTTTTTATATTTTATATATAAGTATAATGTAAATTATTTTAAAATATTAATTTATTTTATATAATAAAATAAATTAATTTTTTAAAATTTGTTAAATATAATATTAATTTAAATAATATGGATTTAAATAAATTACCTAAAGTAAGTTTGTATATACATATACCATGGTGTATAAAAAAATGCCATTATTGCGATTTTAATGTTTCTTTAATTAAAGAAAAAATACCAGATAAAAAATATATTAATAACTTACTAGAAGATTTAGATAATGATATTAAATATATTTCAGGAAGAAAAATTCATACAATTTTTATTGGAGGTGGTACTCCAAGTATATTTCCATTAAAATCATTAAAAATACTTATAAAAGAAATAAAAAAAAGGTTATATATATCTAAAAAAACAGAAATAACGTTAGAATCTAATCCTGAAAGTTCATCAAATAATTTATTTTATGAATATAAACAAATAGGAATAAATAGAATTTCAATTGGTGTTCAAAGTTTAGATAAAAAAAAAATTTTTAATTTAGGAAGAATTAATAATAATTGTAATTCTAATTTATTATTTAAATTAATTTCATGTAACTATATTAATAATTTTAATATTGATGTAATGTATGGATTACCCAATCAATCTGTTAATGATTCTATTAAAGATTTAAATAATATTATTTATACAAAACCAAATCATATATCTTGGTATCAATTAACTTTAGAAAAAAATACATATTTTTATTATGTCCCCCCAATTTTGCCAAATGAAAACAATATTTATCAAATGAATAAAATGGGTAATAATATTTTACAAAAATCAGGTTATTTTCAATATGAAATATCAAGTTATTCTAAAAAAGGCTTTGAATGTAAACATAATATTAATTATTGGAAATTTGGAGACTATATTGGAATTGGTTGTGGGGCTCATGGTAAAATTACATTAAAAGACAGAACAATAATCAGAACAATAAAATCTAATAATATTAGAGATTATATGAATAATAATTATATATATAAAATATATAATGTTAATTCTTATAACTTAATTATAGAATATTTTATGAATAGATTTAGACTTTTAGAACCTATTCTTCGTTCTGAATTTTATTATTTTACAGGAATAAAAGAAATAAATATAAGAAAATCAATAAATAAAGCGATAAAAAAAAAATATATAAATGAAAATGATATTTATTGGACTGTAACAGATTTTGGTAGATTATTTCTTAATTTTCTTATTGAATTATTTATTTAAAAAATTTAAATTTTTTAAATAAATAATATAAAATATATTAAATGATTTTAATTAAAATTAAATAAAATAAATATTAACATGATTAAAAAAATTTTTTGTAAATTTCTTAATATTTTATCAGAAAAACAAGATTATCAATTATATCCAGGTGATTTAGGTAAAAAAATTTTTAACAATATATCTAAAAAAGCGTGGAATATATGGCAAAAAAAACAAACAATGTTAATTAATGAAAATAAATTAAGTACTAAAAATATTTATCATTTAAATTTTTTAGAAAAAAAAATGATTAATTTTTTATTTAAAAAAAATAAAAATTTTAATAAAAAAAAAAAATAAATTGTTTTTTTTTTATTTTTATTTTATAGAATAATTTTAAAATTTTATTTATTGAATATAAAGAATTTTTTTTTTTAGAACTATTTATTACAGTATAAATTAATTCTTTTGTTAAAATAAGTACCTTATTATGAAGTAATATTAATGAAGTTGTTAAAAATTATAAATTGTTGATATTTTTGTTAAAGTATCAAATGCTGTTTTATATTTTGGTTTAAAAATATTTTTTCTTTATAATTATTTTAATATTTATAGTAAAAAATATTCATATTTTTAATTATCGAAAATAATAATATCAATATCATTTTTAGATATTTCTAAATAATTTTAAGTTACAGTAAAAATAATTGGTTTTCAACTAAATTCTTGATTTGAATTTTTCTATTTTTTACTTTTTTATAATTAATATTTCTATCAATTTGTTAATAAAATTAGATCAATAAATACCATTTTAATAGAAAATAATAATCTAAAATTATTAAATAATTTTAAAATAAATTTTATTGATTTTTTTAAATTGATTTAAATAAAATTTATAATTCTTAATACAATCAAACATAATATTATTATAATCTTTTTTATTTTTAATAAAATTAAACAGAATATTTTTAAATTTTTTAAATTTTAGTAATTTTTAAAGAATATTTATATTTTCAATGATTAACTGCATATAATAAATTATTTATATCAAAATATTTTTTAATATATAATTTTAACGAAGTAAACATAATTTTTTTGAAAATAATTTAAATTTTTTCTTTTTTTTATTATCTATATTAAAAGTTGATAATTTAGATGAAGAATAATGAAAAATAAATTTATCTAAAGAATTAGCTATTTTACATATATCATTAAAAATTGATCCTGGTTCAACAGATGATATATGATTACTATCTCCAAATAAAATTATTCTTGTTTTTGGAGATATAATTGAAATTAAATTATACATTGTTGATAAATCTATCATTGATGCTTCATCTATAATTATTACATCTGCATGTAAAAAATCTAAAATTTTATATTTTAAAGAAAATTTAATATTATTTTTATTAATTAATTTATTAATATTTATAGCTATTTTAGGTATTTGTTTTTTATTATAATCATTTAAATTTATATTTTTTTTATAAAATTTAAGATTTTTATTTAAATTATTTAAAGATTTAAAATTATTAGATGTTAATATTATTCTAATAGGTTTTTTATTTAATTTAATTAAACAAATTAATATTCTAAATAAAGTATATGTTTTTCCAGTTCTTGATTGTCCTGATATAATAGAAGAATGATTAGATATGGAAATAAAAGCAGCAATTTTTTGCCAATTAATAACATTATTTTTATTAACAAAATAAATATTTAATATTTTAAATATATTATGATAATGTTTAATTTTTTTAATTATATTTTTTTTAAAAAAATTTAATACAATAATTTCTTTTTTCCATATTTTATTTATATATAATTTATTTTTATGTAAAATTACAGGAGTATTACTAGATCCATTACTTACAGATTTATATAAAAGTAATTTTTTTTTCAGTTCTTTAATTGATGAAAAACAAATTTTTTTAATAGCTTTTATTAAACTATTTTTAATAATACCATTAAAAATTTTATTAGAAAAAAATATTTTTAATGGAATATAAGTATGACCATTTCTTGTGTAATAACTAAGACAAGAAGTTACAAACATTAAAGACGGTTGAGATTTTTTAGAAATAGTTTTAGCAAAATAAATATCAAAAGATTTTAAAATATCTAACTTTATAAATTCTTTAATTATATTTTTCATAATTTTAATATTAAATAAATTTTATAAATTAAATTTATTAAATTAATAAATTATCAATATAATTTATTAATTTAAAATTAGGTTTACAATAAAAAATAGCATTATTTTTATTTAAATTATCTATACCTCTTAAAAATATATAATATACACCACCAAAATCTTTTTTATAATCATATTTATATAGTTTTTGTTTTAAAAAACGATGAATAGCTAATGTATAAATTTGATATTGTAAATCATATCTATTTTGAATAATAGATTTTTCTATATTTGAAATATTATAATATTTTTCGTTTTTTCCTAACCAATTAGATTTATAATCTAAAATATAATATTTTTTATTCCATCTAAAAACTAAATCTATGAATCCTTTAAGGATTCCTTTTATTTTTGGAAAATTAATATTTATACATTTATAAGTAACGGGATCATATTTTTTACAAATATTTACTAATTCATTTGTAAAAAAAAAATCATTAATAGGAATGTAAAAAGAAAATTCATTACATCTATCTTCTGATTTTATTTTATTAAGTGAAAGTTTTTTGTTATTTAATGGATAAGAAATAATATTATTGATCCATTTTAGGATTATATTTTTCCAAATAATATCAATATTTTTTATATCCATTGTTTTATGTAAAAGTTTAGAACTAATTTTTTTTTTAAAATCTATTTTTTTAAGTAAAATATGTAAAAAATCACCTGTTATTTTTCCAATAGGAAAATTATGTTGATTTAAATCATCAATTTTATTTTTTTTTTTTTTACAATATTAAATATATTTATACTAGGTACAATTGATTTTCTAATATATTTTAAGTTTTTATTTAATGACGAATAACTAATAATATTATAATTATTTTTATAAATTTTATTTATATTATTTTTTTTAAATTTGATCAATTGATTTACAGCATTAAAGTTGTTTTTATTATTAAAATATTTTTTTTTACTAATTATAATATCACCTTTTGATTTTTTAACCAAAATATTTATTTTATTTTCTAAAAATTTAACATCACCACAAATACCATTTTGAATTAAATAACCAATAGCACTTTTATGAACACTATTATTATTTGTTTTTCTCTTTTTTCCTTTATGTAAAGATGATATACCTATGCTGCAATGATATATTGATCTTGTTAAAGAAACATACAAGATTCTTAAATCTTCTGAAAGTCTATCATTATCTATTTTATTAATTAATAATTTTGAATTTAAAATATTTAAATAAGAAATATTTTTTTTAATTCTATAATCTGCAACAAATGGTAAAAAAACAATTGGAAATTCTAAACCTTTAGATTTATGAACAGTTATTATATTAACAAAATTTATATTATTTTCTAAAATTGAATCTTTATTCTTAAAATATTTATTAGGTGAATATATTTTTTCTTCTAATAATCTAACTATTGATAATTTGCTTTCTAAGTATATTGATTTTTCTTGCAACAATTCTCCTAAATAAATTAAATTTGATAATTTTTTTTCTCCTTCTTTCATCAATAAAAGATTTTTTTTAATTTTATAATCTTTTATTAACTCATTTATCATAGAATATATACCATATTTTTTTAAAATCATTCTATATTTAATAAATTTATTTAAATGATAAAATAATAAATTTTTATTCTTATTTAATTTTTTTATTTTATTAAAATCAAAACCTATAATATCTGTTATTAAAGCTCTTTTAATATATGAATTATGATTATATAATACAGCTTTTAATATCCACATTAAATCAATAGATTCTTTAGATTTAAATATATTCTCACTTTTAGATATAAAAATAGATGGAATATTAAATTTTGTCAATTCATTATTAATGATATTAGCTTCATTACTATTTCTTACTATTATTGTAATATCAGAAGCATTAATATATTTTTTACCAAAATTTCCTTCTATCCATGTTTTTTTTTTTTTTGCAGAATTTAACCATGAAAAGATCGTATTTGCACATATATTAGACATGTATTTTTTGTATTCATATGAATTTACTATAACGTCTGGCTGCATCCATATATTCATAGAAGGATAAATTTTATTATTTACTATAAATTTTAATTTTGTATTTTCTTTAGAATATTTTAATGGTATAAATGAAATTTTATTTGTAATAAATGGATTAGATAATAAAGTAAATAAATTATTAACAGAATTTATCATTCCTTTAGAAGAACGCCAATTAATATCTAGAGTATAATGATTGTTTATTTCATTTTTAGCTTTAATATATGTTAAAATATCAGCACCTCTAAAACCATAAATAGATTGTTTAGGATCTCCTATAATTAAAAAAAAACATCTTTTAAAGCCTATATATATATTTTTAAAAATATTATATTGTTTTGAATCTGTATCTTGAAATTCATCAATTATTGCTACTGGATATAATTTACGTATTTTACTTGATAATTTTGATCCAAATTTACCTTTAATGATTTTTTCTAAAATAATAATTAAATCATTAAAACTAATTTCTGATTTTCTTTTTTTTTCTTTTTTTATATATTTTTTAATTTTTAGAATAGCAAGAAAAAAAATTTTTTCTTTGATAGATAAAATATTTAAATAATATTTTTCAATTATATCAAATAAAATAAAATGTTTATTATTATCTTTCATATTATTTTTTAATAAATTTGATATTTTAAATTTTGATAGTTCATATGGAACTTTATCGTCAATTGTGGGATCATTGGACCATTTATCAATTTTTATTAACCATTTTTCTAAATTTTTTTTACTATAAATTTTTTTATTTATTTGAGAATTATATATATATTTTCTAAATGAAGAAAATTTTATCCAATTTTTTTTTAAAGAATTAATGTTCGATATTATATTTTTATATATTTCTATTATTGAATAAAAATTTTTTTTAACATCATGTATTGTATTTATATCAATATTTAAATATGGAAGTATATCAATTAAAAATTTTTTTTTATTTTTCCAATATTTTTTTATTAAAATAGCTATATTATAAGGTAAAATAGAAAAATTCTTTTCCCAGAAATAATAAATTGCTTTATATTTTAAATTTAATTCATCTTTGATTATATTTTTATTAAATATAATACCAGATTCAACAATATTTTTATTTAAAATTTTTTTGCAAAAACCATGAATAGTATAAATAGATAATTCGTTAATTTTATTTTTAGCTATTTGTAATAATAATTTAGCTATTTGAATGTTTTTAATTTTTTTAAATAATGTATAAATTATATAATTATTACTTTTTTTTTTAATACATGCATCATATAATAAATTTATATTTTCAATAATACGATTTTTAATTTCATTTTTTGCTAATTTAGTAAATGTTACAATTAAAATTTCATTTACCTTTACTGGTTTAAAATTATTTTTACTTATCATTCCTAAAATTAAACGCAAATATAATATAGATATAGTATAAGTTTTTCCTGTACCTGCTGATGCTTCTATTAAGATATTTCCATATAAAGGAAAATCAATTGAATTAAAAATATTTTTAATCATAAAATTTAATTTTTATTTGATATTTTATTTTAATAAAAAGTTTATATTTTATTAAATTTTAACATTGGTAATAAATATTTTTCAAATAAAAAAATCATTTCATTTATATTTTTTTTATTTAAATTTTTAATAATTTTTTTAATATAAATATTATTATATTCAGAATAAAATTCTTTTTTTTGATTGTAATACTTTATTATTTTTTCTTTAACTTTTTTTTTAATATTAATATTTTTATTTAAAGTTTTATTTTTATGATTATAACAATATTTTTTCCATATATTACTTGCATTATAAAATAACAATAAAGGTTCTAAAATTCCTTTTAAATAACCTAAAATATAATAAATTAATAAATTTTTAGCTTTTATTTTTTTTACAGGTTCAAAATTCCATTCTCCATTGATAAAAAACATTATACTATTATTTGTTCCACCAGATGAACAATAAATTAGATGTTCTATCCATAAAATAAAACCATCTTTAATCGTCATTTTTTTAGTACTCCATTTAACTATTCCATTATTACTAAAATAATAAATCCATCCTATAATTTTTATATTTTTAAAATTTAAATATATTTCCAAAATTTTTCTTTTTGATATATTAAACATTTGAATTTTTTTATATAAATTAATTAATTTATTATATTGTTCTAAAAAAAATATTTCTCCAAAAATACCATATGGTAATAATCCAGAATATTTAATTTCATTAAATATTTTAATTATATTTTTTTTTTTAATCATTAAATTTAATATTTTTTCTTTAATTATAAAAGTTTTATAAATATTATTTATATATTTTTTTTGATATAAATTTTCTATACTTGATTCATTAAAATAAATTCCTAAATTTTTAATAAACCATGTTTTAATAGGATTTTTATAAAATAAGATAATATCTTTTAATTGTAATATTTTATTTTTACAATTTAATAATAATTTTGAGTTTAAAGATAAGTCATTTTTAAAATTTATAAAATTTTTTTTAAAGTTAAAAAATTTTTTTTTATAGTTAAAAATATTTTGTTTTAAATAATTTTTTTTATCGTGAAATTTAAAAATATGTTTTATCACATTATTAATAATTTTTTTTTCTTCTAAATATTGATCTCCTTCTATATAAAAATTTTTTGATATATAATCCATTAATTCATTTACAAACCTTGAATTAGTATTAATATTATTATTTTTAATATCATTTCCAATAAAACTAACATAAAAAATATCAGAAGAAGATAAAATGGATTCTAGAAAAATATATTTATAATCTTCTAATATATTTTTATCACCTATTCTTGGATGTTTATAAATTAAATTAAAATTATTTTTATAATTATTTTTAATTAAAATATTATCATTTATTCCTAATATACATACTACTCTAAAATTTACAGAACACATAGATTTTAAATTACAAAAATTTATTTTTCCAAATAAAAAATTTTTTATTATTTTTTTTTTATTTATTAAATTAAATAATTCTTCTTTAATTAATTTTATAGAAATTTTTTCTTTAAATTTAGATTTTAAACAATTGTTTAATATTTTTTTCCATGTACTTTTGATAAGTATAAAAATATTTTTTTCTTCATAAGAAGTTGCACAGAAAAAAGAAGATATAATAACATTATAAATTGGAAACCAAGATTTTATTTTTTTAGGTTTTAAAAGTTTTTTTTTTAAATATTTAATTTTATTTATTAAATCATAAAAATTACCTAACAAAACATATGATACTCCATATGTTTTATTATATGGAAGAATTTTATTCCAATAACCATAATTGCTTTTCATTGCATAACCTAAAAACATTCTATTAATTTCAAAATCACATGAATTTAAACTATTAAAATTATTAATTAATTTATTATTGTTTTTTTCCTCATCTAATTCTATCTTGATTCCTGATTCTAATATCCATTTTTTTAATATATCAATTTCTTTATTTTGTATATTAAATTTATATGATATAGATTTTACTTCTAATAATCTTAAAATATCTTTTGTAGATAATTTAATAAATGGCAAATCTAATAATTTAATAAAAGCTTGTGAAATTGAATTGATTTTTTTTGATTTAACATCTGAAATGTAAAATGGTAAATGATTTTTTAAATTATATTTTTTAAATATTGATTCAATTGATGGTAAATAATTATTTATATTTGGAGCCATTACAATAATATCTTGAGGTTTTAATGTTGAATCTTTAGACATTAAAATTAATAATTTATCATATAAAATTTTTATTTCTTTATAAAAACTATTACATGCATTTATACTAATAGAAAAATCTGTTATTTTTATAATTCTTTTAGAAATTTTACTAAAATGACTATTTTTTTCATTTTGTAATGAATAGTTTGGAAAAAAAAAAATATCTTTTTTAATTAAACTTAAAATATTATTTTTATTAGGTTTAATAAATGCATTTATTTCTATAGTTCTATTTAAATTTGATATTAAATATATATATTCCTTACATTTTTTGCCCAAAGAAGAAAGAAAATAATTTTCTAAATTATATTTATTGATATTTTGTAAAAATATATTTTCTTTTTTATCTTTTAAATAAACTATTTTATTACTTTCTTTTATATATTTATTAATTTTTTTTTCAAAAAAATTTAAATTTTCTATATCACCCCAATAATCTTTACAAGGATTTATAATCATATTATGAACATCCATATAATTTCCTAATAATTCCAATAATTTAATATAAATAGGGGGCATTGAAGATATTCCGAAAATAAATGCTCTATGAGGTAATTTTATTTTTTTTTTATTTTTTTTATCTATAATTTTTTTAATAAAATCAAAATTATCATAATTTTGCAAAATTAATTCATTAAAATTTGTTTTTTTTTTTATTAATTTTCTCCATAAACAAGATTGCCAAATTTGTTCTTCACTTAATCCATAAATTAATTTACCTTTCATCCAAGATTTTAACCAATCCGGACGATATATTAAATATTGATTAAATATATAAGATAATGAACTAGAAAATTTAAATTTTTTTAAAATGTCATTTTTATTTAAAAAAAATTTAACTTTATTAAAATGTTTATCATCTACTAAATTAGGTATTAAAGACATAATTTTCCATGTCATAATATATTTATTATAAATATATTTATATTTAACTTTAGGAAATATATTTGAAATCATAGTCCATATAAATTTAGAAATAGTTATAAATTTTATATTTGCATATATACCAAGTTCTTCTGATAATTTTATTTTTATCCATTTTGAAATATTTTTATTTTTAACTACTATTATCTCTGGTTTCAAAGGATCAATGTCTTTTTTTTTAAAAGATATTAGTAAAGACATAATGATTTTAAGCATATCTGTATCATTTGAATGATATATTATAAACATTTTATTATAAGTTAATTTATATTTATATTAAATTTAAATTAATTATTTAATTTATAAATTAAATTTATTAATTAGCTACGACAGGAATTGAACCTGTGACCTCAGCGTTATGAGTGCTGTGCTCTTACCAACTGAGCTACGTAGCTTTAAATATATTTAATTATATAAATTTTCTGGGGTACCAGGATTCGAACCTGGGAAATGACGGGATCAAAACCCGCTGCCTTTCCTCTTGGCTATACCCCATAATTACGGGAGGCGAGATTTGAACTCGCATGCATATAAGCGTCAGAATCTAAATCTGATGCGTATTCCATTTTCGCCACTCCCGTTTGTAATAATTTTATTTATACTTATTCTTTAATTAAATATTTTTATATAAATACTAAATATATATATAAAATTATAATTTTTATAATTAAAACATAATATTTATATATAATCAAGTTTTTATTATAATTTTTAAATTTTTTTTAAATATTTTTTATTTAATTTTATATATATTATTTTTAATTTTTGAAAATTAAATTCAATTTTTTTTAACAATTAAAAATTATTAAGCAGGATTAGGGATATCAATAAAAGACACGTCGAGATTATATTTATTAAATAACCACTCACCTAATGATTTTATTCCAAATTTTTCTGTAGAATAATGACCAGCTGAATATAAATGCAATTTATTTTCTTTAGCAAAATTTACACATTGTTCAGATCTATCTCCTGTTATAAAAGCATCTATTTTTTGATTTACAATTATTTCAATAAATTTTTGTCCACTACCAGAACATAAAGCTACTGTGTTTATAAAATCAGAACTTGTTTTTCCATAATAAAAAATATCATTATTTAAATTAATTTCTAATTTTTTTTTTAATTCTTTACCACTCAATGATTTATAAAATACACCTTTTAAAACTAAAGGATGTATAAAATCAATAATATTTATTTTTAAAATATTTGCTAATTGTACATTATTTCCAAATTTATTATTATAATCTAAAGGCAAATGCCATGTATACAAATTAATATCATTAATTAATATTTTTTTGAAATGATGACGTTTCATTCCTAATATTTTAATATTTTCATTTTTCCAAAAATAACCGTGATGAACTATAATTGCATCAGCATTTTTTTCAATAGCTATTTCTAGTAATGTTTTACAAGAAGTCACTCCTGTTATTATTTTTTTTATTTCTTTACGTCCTTCTATTTGTAATCCATTTGGACAATAATCTTTTATTGATTTATTAAAGAGTTGTTTATTTACTAAATTTTCTAGTTCAATATTTAACATATAAATTTTATAAAATAAAAACATTAAAGTATAAATTTTATTAATAAATTTTTAAATATTTTAATTTATTAAAATAATAAATTATTATATACTATTTAATAAAACTAAATAATATTTTTAAAAAAAATATTAAAAAAAATTTATTAATTTAGATTAAATGGATTAAATTTTATGACTAAAATAGGTATTTTTTATGGAAGTGATACTGGTAATACTGAAAAAATAGCTAATATAATTAATAATATTTTAGGAAAAAAAAAATCAGATATTTTTAATATATCAGAAACTAATAAAGAAGATATAGAAAAATATGATAAAATATTATTAGGAATATCTACATGGTATTATGGAGAATCACAATGTGATTGGGATGATTTTTTTCCAACTATCAAAAAAATTAATTTTAAAAACAAAATTTGTGCTATATTTGGATGCGGCGATCAAGAAAATTACCCTGAATATTTTTGTGATGCAATGGGTATATTAGGTAATATTATTAAATTAAAAGGAGCTAATATTGTTGGAAAATGGTCAACAAAAGGATATAAGTTCTTAAATTCAAAATGTCTAATAAATAAAAAATATTTTATAGGTTTAACTATTGATGAAGATACACAACCTGAACTTACATATTCAAGAATAAAAATTTGGATTAATAAAATTATTAAAGAAATGAATATAAATTAATTTTTTAATTTAATAAGTTATAACTTTTTAATTCTTGATGGAAGTTTCGTTGTTAAGTTAAAAATAGGGTTAATAAAAGAAAAATCTTTATTATCTGCATAAAAATAACCCTCTCTTTCAAATTGAATATTTTTTTTAATATCTATATTTAATATATTGTATTCAGCAAATCCATTAAATATTTTAATAGATTTTTTATTAAAATAATTTATACAATCTTTATAAGAATTTGGTGTTTTGATAATAAATAATTTATCATAAATTCTAAATTCTACTGGTAAATTTTTTTTAACAGAAACCCAATGAATAATGCTTTTTGTTTTTCTTATGTTTTTATTTTTATTACTAATAGAATTAGGATCATGACAACAAAATATAGTTGAAATATTACCATATTTATCCTTAATAAAAGATTTAGCTTTAATAATATAAGAATATCTTAAACGAACTTCTTTACCTATAGATAATCTATTGTATCCAATATTTGGTTTTTCTTGGAAATCATTTTTATTTATAAAAATTTCTTTACTAAATAAAACTTCTCTAACCCCCATTTCTGGTTTATTAGGATGATTTTTCATATAAATAATTTTTTCATAATCACATTCTAAAGTTACTATGATTAATTTAACTGGATTAACAACAGCCATTAAACGAATTGCTTTGTCATTTAAATCTTTTCTTAAACAATTTTCTAAAATAGATATACTTATGTTATTTTCTTGTTTTGAAATTCCAATTGTGTTACAAAAATTTCGTATTGAATTTGGTGTATAACCTCTACGTCTAAGTCCTGAAATGGTAGGAAATCTAGGATCATCCCAATTTTTAACAAGTTTTTTTTTAATAATATAATTTAAATAACGCTTAGATATTATTGAGTTATTTATTTTTAATTTAGAAAATTCATATTGTTTAGGAATAATTTTATCATTAGATATATTTTTTAAAATCCAATTATATAAAATTCTATTATTTTGAAACTCTAAAGTACATAAAGAATGAGTTATACCTTCTAATAAATCTGAAATACAATGCGCAAAATCATACATGGGATAAATACACCACTTATTTCCAGTTTGATGATGACTAGTAAATTTTATTCTATATAAAACTGGATCTCTCATTATAATAAAAGAAGAAGACATATTAATTTTTGCTCTTAAACACATACTATTTTCTTCAAATTCACCATTTTGCATTTTTGAAAAAAGATATAAATTTTCTTTTATGCTTCTATTTCTATAAGGACTATTTTTTCCATTTTGTTGCAATGTTCCACGATATTTTTTAATTTCTTTAATAGATAATTGATCTACATAAGCTAAACCTTTGTTAATTAACTTAATAGCAAATTCTTTCATTTCGTAAAAATAATCAGATGAATATTTAACATCATTATGCCATTTAAATCCTAACCAATTAATATCTTGTTTTATATAATTAATATATTTTATGTTTTCTTTAACTGGATTAGTATCATCAAAACGTAGATTGCATTTTCCATTATAATATTTTGCAATACCAAAATTTAAACATATAGATTTCGCATGACCTATATGTAAATAACCATTAGGTTCAGGAGGAAATCTAGTTTTTATATATTTATTTTTTCCTGATAAAATATCTTTATTAATAATTTTATAAATAAAATTATTAATTTTATTTTTAATTTGATTCAATATTAATACCTTTTTTGAAAAATTTTAAATAATTAATTTATTAATAATTAATAATTATAAATTATTAATTATTGATTTATTTAAACAATATTTATTTAATCATCTAAAAAACTTCTTAATATTTCTGATCTACTAGGATGACGCAGTTTACGTAAAGCTTTGGCTTCTATTTGACGAATTCTTTCTCGTGTAACTTCAAATTTTTTACCAACTTCTTCTAAAGTATGGTCTGTATTCATATCTATTCCAAACCTCATACGTAAAACTTTAGCTTCTCTAACAGAAAGACCAGATAATATATTATTTGTAGCATATCTTAAACTATCTGATGCAGCAGAATCTAATGGTAATTCTATATTATTATCTTCAATAAAATCACCTAAATGTGAATCTTCATCATTTCCTATTTGTGTTTCCATAGAAATTGGTTCTTTAGCTATTTTTAAAACTTTTCTTATTTTATCTTCTGAAATCATCATTCTTTCAGATAATTCTTCAGGTGTTGGCTCTCTTCCTAATTCCTGTATAATTTGTCTTGAAATTCTATTCAATTTATTTATAGTTTCAATCATATGAACTGGTATTCTTATTGTACGAGCTTGATCAGCAATTGATCTTGTAATAGCTTGACGTATCCACCATGTTGCATAAGTAGAAAATTTATAACCACGTTTATATTCAAATTTATCTACAGCCTTCATTAATCCTATATTACCTTCTTGAATAAGATCTAAAAACTGCAAACCTCTATTTATATATTTTTTAGCTATAGAAATAACAAGACGAAGATTTGATTCAACCATTTCTTTTTTTGCTTTTATGATTTTTGTTTTACCTATAAAAATATGTCTATTGATATTTTTTAATTGTTGTATTGTTAATTTTGTTTGTTTTTCAATTTTTTTTAATTCAAGTATATTAATACTTATATCTTTATGTATTTTTTTTAAATTAATTGACCAATGTGTATTAAAAGATAAAGCATATTTTAACCAATCAATTTTTTTTCTGCTAATATTATATATTTTAATAAAAATTTTTTTTGGCATTTTACATTTATAAATACATAAATTCATTATTATACTTTCTTGTATTTTTATTTTATTCATAATCATACTAATATTATTTAAAATAAAATCAAATTGTTTAGGATTTAATTTAAATTGTCTAAATATATTAGATAGATTTTTAATTTCTATTAATGATTTAAAATGTTCTCTTCCATATTTTTTTATTATTTTTTTTGTTATTTTATTTTGAATACTTAATTCTATAAATTTTTTATTTGCTATTTTAAAATTAATTTTGTTAAAATTATTTACTTTTTCTTTACTTTTTTTATTATTTTCTTCTATATCTTTTAATAAATGTTTTTCTTTTTTAGATAAATCATTTTTAATGTTATTAATACAAAATAATTCTTTAAAATTTTTATCAATTATATTAGATACAATATCAGTAAATTTTATTTTGCCAGATTGAATTTGTTTATATTTTTTTAATATATAAATTATAGTATTTGGAAATTCAGATATTGATATTTTAATTTGATTTATGCCATCTTCTATTCTTTTAGCAATATCTATTTCTTGTTCACGATTTAATAAATCAACTGTTCCCATTTCTTTCATATACATTCTTATTGCATCATTTGTTTTATATATATCATGATCTGAATTTGAAATATATTTATATGATTCTTGTAATATATTTTTATTATAATTATTTTTTTTATTTAAAATTATTTTCTTTGAATTAATATTTTTTTCTATAATTTTTATTCCAATTTTATTAAAAATATTAATTATGTTTTTAATATTATTATTTTTTTTAAAATCATATTTAATATAATTGTTTATTTGAGAAAAAGTTAAATAACCTTTTTTTTTTCCATTTTTAATAAGTAAATTTATTTTTAATTTTATTTTTTTATTCATAATATAATATCCAATTTATTGATATGAATTTTATTAATTATAAATTATATTTATAAATATTAAATTTTTTAATTCTTCACTAAAGATTTATTTAAATACCATATTTTTTTTTTTTCTTTATCAGTTAGAATGTTATTTCTTCCTTTTATAATTAATAATTCTAATTTTTCTTTTAATATTAAATTATTTAGATTAGATAAAGCATCTAAAAAAGTAATTTTTATCATTTTATCAATAATCATATGATTCCAAATTGCTAATTTTTTAATATATAAGTAAAATTTAGTATATCGATAATGTTCTAATAATTGTCCTGTATTTATTTTAGGTAATGAATTACATGTTTTAACTATTTCTACAAATAATTTTATACCTGGTTTATTATATTTTTCAATTTTATTTAATTTTGAAACATTAAAAGAAAGCTTTGGGTATTGAATTACTAAACCTAATAAAGTTTTTAAAATATTTTTTTTAATATTACTTTGAATAATATTGTTATTATATTTTTTTTTAATTGATATTAATTTATTTAATTTAAAATCATCAATTATTCCTGTTTTTCGTCCTAATTCTTTTTTTAAAAATAAACGTAATATTTGACATGGTATTTTATTTATTAAATTTAAAGATGATCTAACAAATTTTGCTTTACCTTCATAAGTTTTTAAATCTGATGTTATTAATAAATTATCAAATAAAAATTTCGATAAAGGAATTGCATGATAAATTCTATCTTCAAATTTTTTTTTACCTATTTTTCTAATTAAAGAATCCGGATCTTCTCCATTTGGTATAAACATAAAACTGATTTTGCGATTATCATTTAAATATGATAAAGATTTTTCTAAAAATTGCCAAGCAGCTATTTTACCTGAATTGTCACCATCATAACAACATATTATGTGATCTGTAAATCTATATATTAATTTAATATTATCTTTATTTGTATAAGTACCTAAAGAAGATACTGAATATAATATTCCAAATTGAGTTAATGTTACTACATCCATGTAACCTTCCACTACTAATATCATAGGAAAGTTATATTTATTTTTTTTAATTTCATATAAACCATATAATTGATTACTTTTATTAAAAATTTCTGTTTCAGGTGAATTTAAATACTTAGGATTATCATTTTTTAATGATCTTGCTCCAAAGCCTATAACAAAACCTTTATTGTTTCTAATTGGAAACATAATTCTTTCTCTGAAAATATCAAATAATAAACCTTTTTTATTTTTAAATAATAATCCTGTTTTTTTTATAATTTCAATTGGTAATTTATATTTATTAAAAAAATTAATAATATTATTACCTGGAGGTGAAAATCCTATAGAAAAATAATTTATTACAGATGAATTAATACCTCTATATTTTAAATACTTATTTGCTTTTAAAAATTTTTTTTTAATTAATAATTGATTATAAAATTTGTTTATTTTATCCATTAATTTATATAAAATATTTTTAATTATATTTTTTTTTTTATAATTATAATCAACATTTTCATAAATAATTTCTATATTTTGATTAAATGCAAGTTCTTCTATTGAATCGATAAATTTTATTTTTTCAAAATTCATTAAAAAATCTATTACATTTCCATGCGAACCACAACCAAAACAATGATAAAATTGTTTTTCATTATTTACAAAAAAAGAAGGATTATTTTCTTTGTGAAAAGGACAAAAAGCTTTTATATATTTACCTTTTTTTTTTAAATTAATTTTAGATCCTATAATATCAACAATATTTGTTAAATTTAATAACTTATTTATAAACATTTTATTAATTTTATAAGACATATTTTTCTAAAAATAGTTAGTTTTTATGTTTAAATAAAATATTTAAAACTAGAATTTTTTTATAAAAAAATATTAATTACTAATACTAGTTTTAAATATATTATATATTAATTTTAATATAAACGTTTTTTTTTAAAATAATTTCTTGACATTTTTTTAATATGACGTTTAATGGCAGAAGATTTTGCTCTTTTTCTTTTAGTAGTTGGTTTTTCATAAAATTCTCTTTTGCGAAATTCAGATATTATTCCTGCTTTTTCACAAGATCGTTTAAATCTTCTTAATGCTACTTCAAATGGTTCGTTTTCATATATTATTATTGATGGCATTTTAATATACTCCATATATTAATTTATTATTTATTTATATATTAAATATAATATTTTTTTTATTTTATCAAAATTATTAAATTAAAAAAAATTAAAAAAAATGAATTAAAAATATAATTTTTAATTATATATAATTTATTATAATTAAATTTTAAAATTATATAAAGTTAATAAAAATGGTTTGAAGGAAATGATAATATTAGGAATTGAAACATCATTTGATGAAACATGTGTATCTTTATATGATACAAAAATAGGTTTAATTAATAATTTTCAATATAGTCAAAAAATACACAATTATTATGGAGGAGTTGTCCCAGAACTAGCTTCAAGATATCATATTTTAAAATTAAAAAAATTAATAAAAAAATTATTTTTAAAATCTTTATTAAATTTTAACGATATAAATTGTATAGCATATACTGCAGGACCTGGGCTTATTGGTTCTCTAATTGTTGGTGCAACTGTAGGAAAATCATTAGCTTATACATTAAAAATACCTTCTATTGCAATAAATCATATTGAAGGACATTTATTATCTCCAATGATTGGTATAAATAAACCTAAATTTCCTTTTGTTGCTTTAGTTGTTTCAGGCGGTCATACTCAATTAATATTAGCAAAAAGTATAGGTTTATATAAAATTTTAGGAGATTGTATTGATGATGCAGCAGGAGAGGCTTTTGATAAAATAGCTAAACTTCTTGGATTAGGTTATCCAGGTGGTAAAATTTTAGAAAAATTAGCACAATTAGGTCAATCAGGAAATTATTTCTTTCCAAGACCTATGTTAAAAAAACCTGGATTAGAATTTAGCTTTTCTGGTTTAAAAACTCATGTGTCTAAAATTATTAATAAACAATATTGTAATAAACAAAAAAAAGCTGATATAGCTTTAGAATTTGAAAATGCTGTTATAGATACATTAGTATTAAAATCTAAAAAAGCTCTTTATATTACAGGATGTAATAAACTTATTATTTCAGGAGGGGTTAGTTCTAATGAAGTATTACGTTTAAAAATGAAAAAGATGGTAAGTAAAATTAATTGCAAACTAATGTATGCAAAAAAAAAATTTTGTACTGATAATTCAGTTATGATAGCATATGCAGGTTCTTTAAGATTTAATTTAAATTATATAAATAATTTATCTATCTTTGTTAAACCTAAATGGTCAATTGAAGAACAATACTAATAAATAAATTTAAATAATAAAATTATTTATTTAAAAAAATATAATATAATAAACATATAAATTAAATTTATATAAAATTAATTGTACTATATTACTCATATTATTTTTTATTATAGGTAAATATAATTTTTATGTTTGAAAAAAAAAAATTTAAAAATTCAAATTTATTTGAATTAAATATTAAAAATATTAAAGCATTACCTTATTCATTAGAAGCAGAACAATCTGTTCTTGGTGGATTAATGCTTGACAACAATAAATGGGAAAATATATCTAATATACTGATAAGTAATGATTTTTATATTTATGCACATCGTTTGATTTTTAACGAAATGCAATTTTTACTTGAATTAAAAAAACCAATTGATTTAATTACTATATCTGAATCTTTAGAACAAAAAAAAAAATTAGAAATTTCTGGTGGTTTTACTTATTTAGCAGATTTATCAAAAAATACACCTAGTATATCAAATATAGACGCTTATGCTAATATTGTAAGAGAAAAAGCAATAATTAGAGAAATGATAACAGTTGCACAAGAAATAGCAGATTTTGGTTATAATACAAAAGGAAGAAGTATTGATGATTTATTAGATATAGCTGAATCTTTAGTATTTCAAATATCAGAAAAAAGAATAAGTAATCACATAGGTCCAAAAAAAATTGAAAACATTTTAGAAAAAATAGTAAATAATATAGAATTTTTATATAAAAATCCAAAAAATAATATTACTGGTATTTCAAGCGGTTATAGAGATTTAGATAATAAAACTTATGGATTTCAAAAATCTGATTTAATTATTATAGCTGCCAGACCTTCTATGGGAAAAACAACTTTTGCAATGAATATTTGTGAAAATGCTTCAATGACAGAAAATAAACCAGTATTAATATTTAGTTTAGAAATGACAGTAGAACAAATAATGATAAGAATGTTGTCATCAATGTCAAGAGTAGATCAAACTCGTATACGTACAGGAATATTAAATGATACAGATTGGTCAAAAATATCTAATACTATAAAAATTTTATTAGAAAAAAAAAATATTTATATTGATGATTCATCAGAATTAACACCAATATCATTAAGATCAAGAGCTAGAAGAGTTTATAAAGAAAATAATGGTTTAAGTATGATTATGGTAGATTATTTACAATTAATGAGAGTTCCATCATTATCTGATAATCGTACTGTGGAAATAGCAGAAATTTCTAGATCTTTAAAATCTTTAGCTAAAGAACTTAAAATACCTGTAATAGCAATATCACAATTAAACAGAAGTTTAGAACAAAGATCAGATAAAAGACCTATTAATTCTGATTTACGTGAATCAGGTTCAATAGAACAAGATGCAGATTTAGTTATTTTTATTTACAGAGATGAAATATATAATGAAAATAGTAATATGAAAGGAATAGCAGAAATAATTTTAGGTAAACAACGTAACGGGCCTATAGGTAAAATAAGACTTAATTTTAATGGAAAAATATCAAGATTTGATAATTATAAAATATATTAATTAATTCAATTAATTTATTAAATTAATTTTATTAAAAATATATATATGTTTTTTTTAAGATTTGACATTTTTATTAAAAAAAAATATAATTAATTTAAATCCTCTGTAGTTCAGTAGGTAGAACGGCGGACTGTTAATCCGTATGTCACTGGTTCGAATCCAGTCAGAGGAGAAAAATTAAATTTAAATATAAATAAATTTAAATATTTTTTTAAATTTTTAAAAATTCATTTTGTTACGTATTATTCCATAACCTCCACATTTTTTACATGTATTGTATTTAAACATATTTATACATTTATTTAATTTTTGACGAGTTAATTCTAAAATATAAAAACTTGAAATTTTACTAAAATTTATTTTAGCATTATCTTTTTTAAATAATTTTTTAAAAAATATTTCTAATATATTTTTATTTTTAAAATTTTTCATATTTATAAAATCAATAATAATTAAACCATTAATATTACGAAATTTAATTTGTCTAAAAATTTCATACGATGCTTCAATATTAGTATTATAAGATGTTTCTTCAATATTTAAACCCTTTTTATATTTAAATGAATTTATATCAATTGATGTTAAAGATTCATTCTTTTCAATAATAATTGAACCCCCTGATGGTAATTTAATTTTTCTTTTAAAAATTGATTCTATTTGATTATCAATTTGATAATAATTAAACATATGTTTTTTATTTTTAAAAAATATAATTTTTTTTTTATCAATTTTTTTTTTAAAAAAAAAAGAATTTTTTTTTAAAAAAAGTAATAATTTATTGTCATCTAATATAATTTCTTTAATATCATAATTTAAATAATTACGAAAATAATTATTAATGATATTATTTGCTCTATAAATCAAAAATGGTGATTTTACTTTATTAAAAGATTTTTTTATTGATTTCCAATTTTTAATTGTAAAATAAAGATCATGCTTAAAATCCATATATGATATACCTTTACCTGATGTTCTAACTATAATTCCCATATCATTGGGTAAATTAATATTAGATATTTCCGATTTTATTTTATCTCTATCTTTTCCCTTTATTTTACGTGAAATTCCAATGATTTTAGGATTATTAGGTATTAATAATAAATAATTTCCAGATAAAGTAATAAAAGTAGTTAATTTTGCACATTTATGTTCATTTTCTTCTTTATATATTTGTACCATTATTTCTTTACCTTCATAAATATTATTTTTAATACTATTATTGTTATTTAAATAATATTTTTTATTATAATATTTATTATTAATGTTTTTATTTTGTAAAAAACCAAGACGTTTTTCACCATAATTTACAAATACTGCATTTAAACTAGGTTCTATTTTAGATATTATACCCTTATAAATATTATTTTTTTTTTGTTTTATATTTTTAATATAAATATCTAATTCACAAAGATGTTGGCCATTTATTATAGCAATAATTATTTCTTTATTTTTATTTTTACTAATTAACATTTTTAGCATTATTAAATTACTCATTATATTAATTTAATGATTTATTTTAATTAAATTAAATTTATTTTATATAAATAAATACAATATATTTTTATTGTAATTATTATTTTTAAAAATTAAAATATTTTTTAAATTTAAACATTATGAAATAATTAAATTATATAATTTAATTATTTCATAATGTTTAAATTTAAGAGTGATAAAATGAAACTAAATATACAAAAATATAAATTAATTAAAATTTCTTATGAAATGTATAATCAAAGAATAGATAATTTTTTAATTAAAAATACTATTCAAATATCTAAAAAGTTATTATATTGTTACATTCGTAAAGGTGTTATTCTTGTTAATGATAAAAAAGTAAATCAAAAATATAAATTAAATTTAAATGATATAATAAAAATTCCAAAAACAATTTTTCAAAAAAAAAAAAAATACAAAACTATAAATAAAGATAAAATTAATTTATTAAAAAAATCCATAATTTATGAAGATAAATATTTTATTATAATTAATAAACCTTCTGAAATTTCAGTACATGGATGTATAAATTCAAATTTAGGTATTATTGAATATTTCAGAATTTTACGACCTAAATTAAATTTTTTAGAATTAGTACATAGATTAGATAAAGAAACATCAGGAATATTAATTCTATCAAAAAAAAAATCAATTTTATGTAATTTGCAAAATCAATTTAAAAAAAAAAAAGTTAAAAAAGAATATTTGACTTTAGTTAAAGGTTATTGGAATAAAAATATAAGATATATATCTCAACCATTATTTAAAAAAAAAAAAATAAATAATAAACACATAGTAAAAATTAACAATTCAGGAAAAAAATCTAAAACATTATTTATGATCAAAGAAAGATTTAAAATAGCAACTTTATTAAAAGTTATTCCATTAACTGGAAGAACTCATCAAATTAGAGTTCATTCTTCATTTGCAGGTCATCCTATAGCATTTGATAATAGATATGGTGATATTAATTTTAATAAAAAATTAAAATTTTGTGGTATGAATAGTTTATTTTTACATGCACAATCAATTATTTTTTATCATCCTATTAATAATAAATTTATCAACATACAAGCTAAAATAAGTTCAAAAATGAAAAAATGTATAATATATTTACGTTCATTTAATAATTAAATATTGATCATTTGTATTTAAAAAGGAAAAGCAAAAAAAATGATAAATAAAAATCTATTAATTAATGATATAAATACAATATCAGAAAAATTATTTAGAAGAAATTTTAATTTAAATAAAATTTTTTTATTAAATAAAGAAAATTTTAGAAAAAAAGTTCAAATTGAAACAGAAAAACTTCAATATAAAATTAATTATATATCTAAAAAAATTAGTATTGAAAAATTAAAGAAAAATAATATAAATATTTTGTGCAATAAAGTAAACATTTTAAATAAAAAATTAGTATATATGAAATTATTATTAAAATCTGTTTTAATTGAAATTAAAAATTATTATTTATCTATTCCTAATATACCTTGTGATGATGTTCCAAATGGTTTTAACAAAAAACATAATATAGAATTATACAAATGGGGTAAACCAAAAAAATTTAATTTTCCAATATTAGATCATGTAAAAATAGGAAAAAAATTAAAATGTATAAGTTTTGAAAAAGCTGTAAAATTATCAGGATCGCGTTTTGTTGTTATGAATGGTAAAATAGCTCTTTTATATCGTGCTTTGTATCAATTTATGCTAGATTTACATATTAAAAAACATGGATATATAGAATATTATTTACCTTATTTAGTTAAAAAAAATTCTTTATATGGGTCTGGACAACTTCCTAAATTTGAAAATGAATTATTTCATGCTTATAGTTTTAACGAAAATAGAAATAAGAAAATGTATTATCTTATACCTACATCAGAAGTTCCATTAAGTAATTTAATCAGTGATGAAATAATAAAAGAAGATACTCTTCCTATTAAAATGACTGCTCATACACCTTGTTTTAGATCTGAGATTGGATCTTACGGTAAAGACAAATATGGTTTAATGAGAATGCATCAATTTGATAAAGTAGAAATATTTCAAATTGTTAAACCTAATAATTCTATTAAAGCTCTTGAAGAAATAACACAACACGCTGAAAAAACTTTACAATTGCTTAATTTACCTTATCGTAAAATTTTACTTTGTGCTGGAGATATGAGTTTTACATCTTGTAAAACTTATGATTTAGAAGTTTGGATACCTTCTCAAAATATTTATCGTGAAATATCTTCATGCTCACAAATAGGTGATTTTCAATCAAGAAGAATGAAAATTAGATATCGGAAGAAATCTAATAATAAAATTGAATTTGTCCATACTTTAAATGGATCAGCTTTAGCAGTAGGAAGAACATTAATTGCAGTTATAGAAAATTACCAATTACCCTGTGGACATATAAAAATACCTAAAGTTCTCAAAAAATATATGTATGGTTTTGATAAAATTTAATTTAATTTTAAAAATATTTGTATAACCTATTTTTTTTAATAAAATGTTATAATAACATTATTATAAATATAAAAAATTTATATTAATTAAATTTTTTAAAAAAATAAAAAAACAACATGTCTAAATTAAATAATCAAAAATTGATAATATTAGGATCTGGTCCAGCTGGTTACACAGCAGCAATTTATGCATCTAGAGCTAATCTTAAACCTGTTTTAATTACAGGTATTAATCCAGGAGGTCAGTTAAATATAAATACTTTAATAGAAAATTGGCCTGGTGATTTAAATAAATTAACAGGATTAGAATTAATGTATAGAATGAATCATCATGCAATAAAATTTGATACAAAAATTATTTACGATAATATAATAAAAACAGATTTTAGTAAAAATCCTTTTTTACTTTTTGGAGAAAAATCAAAATATACATGTGATTCTTTAATAATAGCAACAGGATCTTCTGCTAAATTTTTAGGTTTAAAATCAGAATTATTTTATAAAGGAAAAGGATTATCTAATTGTTCAACTTGTGATGGTTTTTTATATAAAAATAAAAAAGTTGCAATAGTAGGAGGTGGTAATTCTGCAGTAGAATCAGCTCTGTATTTATCTAATATATCTAAAGAAGTTAATTTAATACACAGAAGTAATATTTTTAGAGCTGAAAAAATTCTTATTGATAGATTGAATAAAAGAATTAAAAATAAAAATATTATTTTACATACAAATAAAATTGTTGAAAAAATTATAGGTAATAATATTTGTGTTACAGGGTTAAAATTAAAAAATAAAAACAATAATAAATATGAATTTTTAAATGTAGAAGGAATATTTATTTCTATAGGTCATACACCTAATACTTCGATTTTTAAATCACAACTTGATTTAGATGATGGATATATAAAAGTAAATAAAAATAATAAAAATAAATTTACTTCTACATCAATAAAAGGAATATTTGCTGCTGGTGATGTAATTGATAAATTTTATAAACAAGCAATTACAGCTTCTGGTTATGGATGCATGGCAGCTATCGATGCTGAACGATATTTAAATGAAAAAAAAAAAAATTAATATTATTAAAAAAAAATTAATTTTTTTAATTTTAATATTTTATTTAAAATAGAGGATTAAATGTCTAAAAAAAAGAATATTGAAATACAAGGAACTGTTATTGAAACATTACCAAATACAATGTTTAAAGTAAAATTAGAAAATAAACATATTATACTTGCTCATATTTCAGGAAAAATGAGAAAAAATTATATAAGGATATTAAATGGAGATAAAGTTACAGTTGAAATTACACCTTATGATATAAATAAAGGAAGAATAATATTTAGAAGTAAGTAAATAAAAAATTATTTAAATAATAAAATAAATGATTTTATACAATTTTATTATTTAAATAATTAGGTTTTACATAAGATTTGAAATTATTTTTCTTATTAATATATTTACTCAAAGCAATAGGTATCATATCTTTAGCTTTAGGAAAATTGTATTTACCTGAAAATATATTTATTTTTGTATTTAATTTTATTTTTATATTTTTCCAATCTATTCCAGATATAGACCAAAAACCTTTTAAATTTCTAAAAATATTTTCTATTTCTTTTTTTTTTAAATGCATTTCTTTTTTATATACTTGCCATATATTTTTATTACGTTGATATTTAGCCCAATAAAATTCTCCAATTTTAGATTTTATTAATGTTAATACCTTATTAGATCCTGTTTTTCTCCAAGCACCTTGAGCTAAAATAGCTAAATTTGAAATACCAATAATTGGTATATTTGATACTAAAGATAAACCATATGCAATTCCTATTCCAATTCTTATACCATTAAAACTTCCTGGTCCATTACTAACAGCAATTATATTTATTTTTTTTAAATCTATTTTAGATTTATACAATAATATATCTATCATTTTAAGAATATACTTCATATGTTCATAAGGTGAAATAATAAAATAATCAAAAATAATATTTTTGTTATTCATAATTGCAACTGAACAAGACTCTGTTGAAGTATTTATAGATAAAATATTAATTGACATATACAACCTTTAAATATGTTATTTTTTATATTTTAATTTTTTTTAAAAATATTATTTAATTTAAATTTAAGTATTTAACTAAAAATAAACATAATATTGAAATATATATTTTTTATTTATAAACCGGGTAAACTAAACCCGGTTTATAATTTGTTATAAACCAAGAAAACCAAACCAATACCCAAATATACTTAAAACAAAAAACATTATTATAATAAATAATGAATTTACTTTTTTTCTTAATAACCACATACATAATAATGTAAGAAGAAGAGGTATTAACCCAGGAATTATCTGATCTAAAATATTTTGTATTGTTATTTGTTTTTCATTGTTTGTAAAATCAGATAATACGAATGGAATATTAATGTGAGTCCATTTATTAACTAAAACACCCATAATAAATAAACCTAAAATAGAAGAACCTTCAGTGATTTTTTTAAAAAATGTATTTCCTATATTATTTATAATATTTACACCATGTTTATATCCATAAATAATACCATAATATCTAAAAAATAATCTAACTAAATTAAATGTTATAAAAAAAAATAATGGTCCTATTAAATTTCCGTTTATTGATAATCCAGAACCTATAGCTGAAAATAAAGGTCTTATTGTACCCCAAAAAATTGGATCTCCTATTCCAGCTAATGGACCCATAAGACCTATTTTTATACTATTTATAGATGAATCTTGTACTAAATATCCATTAGCATGTTGTTCTTCCATAGCTATAGTAACACCTAATATAGGAGCAGATACATAAGGATGAGTATTAAAAAATTCTAAATGACGTTTCATTGCTAATATCAAATTATTTTTATTGTTAGAATATAAACGTTTAATAATTGGAACTATTGAAAAACAAAAACCTAAAGATTGCATTCTTTCAAAATTCCAAGAACCTTGAAAAAAATTAGATCTAATAAATACTTTTAAAATATCCATTGATGTTATTTTTTTTTTATATTTATTTAATTTATTCATTATATTTATATCCTTATTAATCTAATTCATTGTCTAAATTAATAGATTTTTTTTTAGATATATTTTTTTTTTTAAATTTATTAAAATATTTTGGGTTTAATTGAATATAAATTATTGCCATTATTATACCTATCATTCCAAATGATACTAAATTAAATTTAGAAAATGATGATATTACAAAACCAAGATAAAAAAAAGGCATTAAGTATCCTGCTTTCATCATATTAATAACCATTGCGTATCCAACAATCACAATTATCCCGCCTGAAACATTTAATCCATTTGTAATTACTTCGGGAATAGATTCAAGAATGGTTTTTACTAAATTTGTTTTTAAAGAAATTCCAATAATTAAAGATGGAATTGCTATTCTAATAGCTTGAAGTATTAAAGCTGATAAATGTATTAATGTTATTAATTTTAAATTACCATTTTCTGCTGCTTTATCAGCAGCATGTTGAAAAGCAACATTAATAGTACGTATTATTATTGTTAATAATTGACCTGTTGCTGCTAATGGAATAGCTAAAGCAATACCTGAACCTATTGTTTGATTTCCAGATATAACTAATATTGTTGAAATAATAGATGCTAATGATGGATCAGGAGACATAGATGCACCTATATTCATCCATCCTAATGAAATCATTTCTAACGTACTTCCTATTATTGTACCTGTTTTTAAATCACCTAATATTAAACCAATTAAACTACATGATATTAAAGGTCTATGAAATTGAAATTCATCTAAAACAGATTCTATTCCTGAAATACAAGAAAACAAAAATATAAATAAAATTTTAATTGCACTAATATTCATAAAAAATTCCTTTAAATTTTTAAATATTTAAAAATTAAAAAATTTAAAAAATAATTTTTAATAAATTGATAAATTTTTAATTAAATTTATTAAATTTAATGAAGTATCGTTATATACTTTTCTTATTTCTAATTCAATTCCTAATTTATTTAATTTTTTAAAAGCTATAATATCTTTTTTATCAACAGAAATAGCATTATTTATTTGAATTTTATTTTTATTATAAGACATTCCACCTATATTAACAGATTTAATTTTAATTCCTTTTTCTACTACACGTAAAATATCATATGGATTATTAAATAATAACATAACTCTATCATTATAATATTTAGGATTATTGAATACTCTTATAGCTTTTTCTATATTAACCACATGTGATGTTATACCTGGTGGAGCAACTTGAATAAGTAATTTTTTTCTATTTTGATCAGCATCAACTTCATCACTTATCACAATTATTCTATTTATTTTAGTTTCTTTAGTCCATGAAGTTACCACTTGCCCATGAATTAATCTATCATCAATTCTAGTTAAAACAATATTCATATAATTTTTACATTTATTTGTTTTTTTTTTCAAATTTATAGAATTTTCTTTTTTATTTATATTTTCTAAATATTTCAAAGGTTTTATTCCATCTTTACCTATTTTAATAGAAATGGAAGATAATTCATTTAAAGAAATAATTTCATTTCTAGACATAAATACTTCTATTAACATTGGTATATTTACTCCAGAAATAACTTCAAAGTTTTTTTTATTAATAGAAATACGGCTAGCAGCATTAAAAGGACTTCCACCCCATATATCAACAAAAAAAATAACTCCATTATTAATTGATAAATTTTTAATATATAAATTATATTTATTAAATAAAGTTTCAGAACTCTCACCAGCAACAAAATCTATACATATAACATTTTTTTGTTTTCCTAATATCATTTCAACTGTATTAAGCATATATTTTGCAGATAATCCATGAGTGCTAATTATTATTTCAATACTCATATTTTTCCTTTTTTTTAATATTTTAATTTAAATATATTAATAATTAAATTATTTAATTTAAATTTAAATTAATTTTATTTATATAATAATTTAAAATTAATATTTTTAATATATTTAAATATAAATATATATATATTATATATATATATATATATAATTATTATTAATTAATAATATTAATTTTAAATATTAAGAAATATATAATGTTAAAAAAAATATCAAGACGTATTTCTAGAATTTATATAATACAAGCAATTTATTCTTGGCAATTGTCAAAAAATAATATATATGATATAGAAAAACAATTTATATATAAATTAAATATTTTAAATTTAGATACAAGATATTTTAGGGAAATATATTTAGGTGTAATTAAAAATGTTAAGTTTTTAGATAAAAACATCAAATCTCACATTTTAGTAAATATTAAATCCATAGGTTATGTAGAAATTGCAGTATTAAGAACTGCTTTATTTGAATTATTAAAAAGAAGAGATATTCCATATAAAGTATCAATTAATGAAGCAATAGAAATAGTAAAAATTTATGGATCAGAACAAAGTCATAAATTAATTAATGTAATTTTAGATAAAGTATCAAAAAAATATGTTTTATCTAAAAAAATTAATTTTTAATTTTATTAGATAAAATTTGTAAACTGATTATTTTAGATAATTCATCTAATAAAGGATGATTAGGGTGAATAATAAAAGATTCATATCTTATTTGAGATTCTGCTAAATAAGCATGAACTTGTTTTCCATCTTCACTTTCCATAACAACATGATACCATGGATGAAATCTTAACTTTTCTTCATATGAAATATCATCAGATTTAGGTTTTTCTAACGAATATTCAGGATCTACATCAATAATAACACCCAAATATCCAAGTAATCTATGTCTAATTTGTTGACCTATTCCAAATTTACTATAAATCATATGATCCTCATAAAATAAAATTAAAATATTATTTTTTTTAAATAAAATTCATTTATAAATTTATCTAATATATTATTATCTATAGCTTTACGTATATTTTTCATTAACATTTGGTAATAATATAAATTATGTATAGTATTTAATCGAAAAAATAAAGTTTCTTTACATTTATAAAGATGATGAATATATGATTTACTATAATTTAAACAAGTAAAACATTTACATTCTATATCTATAGGATAATTATCTTTTTTAAATTTTGAATTTTTAATATTTAAAATTCCATAATTAGTAAATAAATAACCATTTCTAGCATTACGTGTTGGAATTACACAATCAAACAAATCAACACCCATATTAACACATTCAATCAAATCTTCTGGTTTTCCAACACCCATTAAATAACGAGGTTTATTAAAAGGTATCAAATGACAAATTTTATTTAAAATATTTAACATATCTAATTTACTTTCTCCTACTGCTAAACCCCCGATTCCATAACCATCATAACCTATTTCTACAAGTTTTTTAATTGAAATATATCTAAGTTCTTCGTACATACCTCCTTGTATTATAGCAAATAAAGCATTAGAGTTTTCTATTGTATCAAAGTAACTTTTACTTCTATACGCCCATGTTAAAGACATTTCCATTGATTTTTTGGAATATTTAAAATCGGATTTATGTGATATACATTCATCTAAAGTCATAATAATATCAGATCCTAAATTATTTTGAATTTCAATAGATTTTTCTGGAGTTAAAAATATTCTATTACCATTAACAGGATTTTTAAAATAAACACCATTTTCTAAAATTTTAATCATTTTATTTAAACTAAAAATTTGAAAACCACCAGAATCTGTTAATATTAAACCTTTCCATTTCATAAAATTATGAATATTACCATGTTTTTTAATAATTTCTTTTCCTGGTCTTAAAAATAAATGAAAAGAATTACTAGATAATATTTTAGTTCCTGTTGCTTTTATTTCTTTATTAGATAAACTTTTTACAGATCCATAAGTTCCTACAGGCATAAAAGTTGGTGTATCTATGTTACATTTATTAAAAATTAATTTTCCTCTTCTGGCTTTTCCATAAGTTTTTAAAACATTAAATTTCATTTAAACTCCAAAAATAAAAATTTATACAAATTTTTTTAAAAATAAATGAAATTTATTTTTAAAAAAATTAATATTTATAATTTTTTAAAAAATTATAAATATTAATAAATAAATTTATAAAAAACATTATTTTTTATAAATTAAAATAATTATTTTTAATTTAAATTTATATTTTAAATATTTATTTGTTTATTTTTTTTTTAATAAAATTAATAAATTCTTTTATTGTATTAAGTTTTTCAGATTCATCATCTGTAATTTCTATATTAAAATTTTCTTCTATTGACATTATTAACTCTATAATATCAAGAGAGTCGGCACCTAAATCATTAATTAAAGATGTCTTATTTTCAATATTTTTTTTTTTAACTCCAAATTGTTTAGAAATTATTTTTTTAATTTTATCTTCTATTTTATTCATTATATAATTCCAATTTATATATTTTTAATATTTATTATTTTTTAATAAATTTAGTTATTTTTTTCTTTTATATTAAACAAATTCCACCATTTACATTTATTACTTCACCTGTTATATAAGATGATTCTTCTGAAGCTATAAAAATTACTACATTAGATACTTCTTCAGGTAAACCAAATCTTTTCATAGGTATTTTAGATAAAAAATATTTACGTTTATTTAATGTTAAAGATTTTGTCATATCAGTAATTATAAAACCTGGAGAGATAACATTAACTGTTATTCCCATAGAAGCAACTTCATAAGATAAAGACTTACTTAATCCAATTAAACCAGCTTTAGAAGCAGAATAATTTGATTGTCCAATGTTTCCAATTGATCCAATTAAAGATCCTATATTTATTATTCTACCATATTTTTTTTTAATCATAATTTTTATTATATATTTAGATATTAAAAATATTGAATTTAAATTAATATCTATAACTGAATCCCAATCATTTTCTTTCATATTTATTAATAATTTATCTATAACAATACCAATATTGTTAATTAATATATCTATATGTGTAAATTTAAAATTTATATTTTTTAAGAAATGTTTAATTGATTTTTTTTTAGATACATCTAATTGCATTCCTACACCTTTTTTACCTAAATATTTATTTATAAAATTTACACCTGAAAAACTTGTAGATGTTCCGATGATAAATGCACCTAAATTTAAGAATTTTTGAACTATTGAAAAACCAATACCTTTTCTTGCACCAGTTATTAACACTATTTTATTTTTAAAATTCATCAAATATCCTTATTTAGTGTATTTAAAACTTTTTTAAATGAATTAATATTATTAATAGAAATACATTTAATGTTATTAACTATATTTTTATTAATTTTTGTAATTATATTTCCTGGTCCTAATTCTAATATTATTTTAACTCCAATTTTTGAAATATATTGTATAATATTAATCCAATTTAATGGTTTATATAGTTGATGAACTAATGATTTTTTAATCAAAGTTGTATTTTTTGCACAAGTAATACTTATATTATTTACAAATGGAATTTTTGGATTCATTAAATTTAATTTATCTAAAATTTTTGATAATTTTATTGATACAGGTTTCATTAAAATAGAATGAAAAGGAAAACCTAAAGGTAAAAAAAAAGCTTTTGTAGCTCCAAATTTATAACATATAATAATAGCTCTTTGTACTGCATCTTTATCTCCTGAAATTATTATTTGATTTTCAGTATTAAAAATTGCAGGAAATACTATTTCTTTTTGTGATGCTTTTTTACATGCATAATAAACATATTTCTTATTTATACCTATAATGACTGCCATTAAACCTTTTTTATAAGGTAATATATTTCTTATTATTTCTCCTCTTTTTTTTACTAATTTTAATGTTTCATTAAATTCTAAAATACCAGAACATATTAAACATGAATATTCACCTAAACTATGTCCAGCTATTACATTTGGATTAATACCTGTAATATTTTTCCATAATCTCCATATTGATATAGATGATACTAATAATGCTATTTCTGATTTATATGTAAAATAAAATTTTTCTTTTGAATTATATATTATCTTTAACAAATCATATCCTAAAAATGTAGAAGCTTCATCAAATGTATCTTTAATTATTTTAAAATTTTTTATAAATAAAATAATGTTTTTTTTTTATTATACCCTTGACCAGGAAAAACTATTGAGATTTTTTTCATATTTATTTTCTCTTTTTTTTATTAATTATTTTTGAATTATTTTATTTATATTACTTTTTTACCTTTATAAAAACCATTTTTAGATACATGATGACTTAAATGAATTTCTCCAGAAACTTTATCAATAGTCAAAGAATAAGAATTTAATATTGCATCATGTGATCTTCGCATGCCTCTTTTGGATCTAGTACATTTACTTTTTTGCACAGCCATTTTATTTTCCTTTATGTATATCAAATTTATTTTTTTTTAAAAATTATTTTATTTTTAAATTAATTTAAAATCCAAAATGGAACTTTAATTTTACAAAAAATATAAATTATATTTAATATATCATTCCATGCTTGATATTTATAATTAGTTTTAATGCTAAATTCGATTTTACGAATTAAAAATATTATTTTATATAAATCAAAAATTGAAAATGTAATTATAATTTTTTTATAAATATATTTTAAATTAATATTATTAATATTATTATTATTTAAAATAATGTTTAATGACATATTATTTATTTTTTTTTTAATATTTATTATTTTAATAATATTATTTTGAATAATTCTAATGATTAAAATTGGTTCAATTGATTTACTTTTTACTTGATTTATAATTTTATTTATATTATTAATATTGCCATACATAATAGAATATATCAAATTATATAATTTAAATTCATAAATATTATCAAAAGAGTATGATAAATTGTTTAAACTTATTAATTTTTTATTAAACATAATTTTCATACGTTCTAGTGATTTATTAATTAATAATAAATTTCCATTACAATAATTATATAAATACTTTATAGAATCATAATCTATTAATATTTTTTTTTTTTTAATTAACATATTTATTAATTTAAATTTATTATTTCTATCTAAAATAGAACAATTAATAATTATTATTTTGCTAAAAATTTTTTTAAACCATAAAGAATTTAAAATTAATTTATTAAAAATATTAATTTCAAAAATGACTAATAAATTTTTCTTAATATTTAAAATTAAATCTAAAAGTTTTTTTTCCATTGCTAAATTATATATTTTGTTTTGGAATTTTATAAAAATTATTTTTTTATTATAAAATAAATTTTTTTCTTTTAAAGAAAAAAAAATGTTATTCCAATTTGTTTTAGTATTTATTATAAAATCTAATTTTATTAAAAATTTTTTTTTTTTTGCTAATTTAATAATATATTTTTTACTTGTTTGTATTAAAAATTTATTTTCACCATGTATCAAATATAATTTATTAAAATAATTTTTTGAATTTTTAATTATATCGTATGCAAAAATATTAATCATAAATATATCTATTCCTGAATATTTTAATTTATATTACAAATAAAACTAAATTTATTATATATAAATATATATAAATTTAATCTGTAACTAAATTAATTAATTTACATGGAATATATATTATATTAATTATTTTTTTTTTTTTAATTAATTTTTTTATTTTATAATCTTTAAAAACCATATTATAAACAATTTCCTTTTTAGATTTTTTAGGAATATTAATTTTACTACGAACTTTTCCATTAATTTGAATAAGTAATACAATATTTTTCTCTATTATTAAATTTTTATCTATTATTGGCCACGAAGCATCATCAATATCTCCTTTACAACCAATATATTTCCATAATATAAAACATATATGAGGTGAAAAAGGATATAACATAATAATTACATTAATTAATGTTTCTTGTAATAACATTCTATAATTATAATCATATTTAGAACATTTTATTTGTCTATTTATAATTTTCATGATATTTGATATAGCTGTATTAAAAGATTGTTTTATATCAATATCATATGTAATTTTATTAATAGTTTTATAAATTTCTTTTCTACATTTTCTTTGTTCATTATCTAAAGTAGATAAATCAATAATTTTTATTATTCCATTTTGAATATGTTGATATGTTATATGCCAAAGTTTTTTTAAAAACTTATGTATTCCCTTTAATTTAAAATTTTTCCATTCTAATGACATTTTAATTGGTGAAGAAAACATTATAAATAATCTTACAGTATCAGCACCATATTCTTTAATGATTTTACTTGGATCTATACCATTATTTTTAGATTTTGACATTTTACTTAAACCTGAATAAATTAAAGATCTTCCTTTTTTATCTAAATATTTTATTATTTTTCCGTTTTTATTTTTTTTTATTTTTACTTTTAACGGTGATATCCAATGTTTATTACCCTTAGAATCTAAATAATAATATGAATCTGATAAAACCATTCCTTGACATAATAGTTTTTTAACAGGTTCATCTGTTTGCACAAGTCCAAAATCTTTTAATAATTTATGATAAAATCTAAGATATAGCAGATGCATATTTGCATGTTCTATACCACCAATATATTGATCTATAGGTAACCAATAATTAGCAGATTTAATATTAATCATATTTTTTTTGTATTTATTACAAGTATATCTAATATAATACCATGAAGATTCCATAAATGTATCAAAAGTATCAGTTTCAAAAATAGCTGGAATTCCTTTATAATAAAATTTTAAATTTTTATAATTATCTTTATTTGTATATAAATTTTCTTTTATATTTTTTTTTTTTGAAAGTACTAATGGTAATTTATTTTTAGGCACAGTTATCATTTTTCCATTTTTAAGTTTAATAATTGGTATTGGCACACCCCAATATCTTTGCCTAGAAATACACCAATCTTTTAATTTAAATTTAATTTTAAAATTTCCTATTTTATATAAAACTAATAAATTTGATACTAAATTTAAATTTTTATTAAATTTAATATTTTTTAATATTTGTTTCTTTATTTTAAAATAAATTTTATTAAAACCTATAATAGAACCATTATCATAATCGACTAATCTAAAATTAGTAGATAAAATATGTATTTTTTTACCATTTAAGGGGTTAATAACATTTAAACCTGTTTTAACAAATTTTTTAATAAAATGAAATTTTTTTGAATTTGAAATATGATTTGAATAAAAATATTTAATAACAGAAAAAAATAAATGATTATAAGATGCAACAAATTTAGAAATAACATTATTAAATGAAATAAAAATATATTTAGTTTCCATAAATCGATTTGGATAATTTGTATATATCTTAATTTTATTTTTTGAATTACTTATTATTAATTTTATTTCCATTAATTTTATTTTACCAATCCAATTTCTTTGCATATTTTTTACTTTTTTAGGCCATTCATGCAATTTTTTAATATCTGTATATAATCTATCTGCATATTTTGTTATTTTTATAAACCATTGTGACATTTCTTTTATTTCTATTAAACAATCACACCTCCAACAATGATTATTAATTACTTGTTCATTTGCTAATACTGTTTTATCTTTAGGACACCAATTCACTTCAATATATTTTTTATAAACTAATTTTTTTTTATATAAGTTAATAAAAAATAATTGTTCCCATTTATAATATTCTGGACTAGAAGTATTAATTTCACGATCCCAATCATATCCAAAACCTAATGATTTAAGTTGTTTTTTCATTAATAAAATATTTGAATAAGTCCAATCATATGGTGAAACATTATTTTTAATAGCAGCATTTTCTGCTGGTAAACCAAATGCATCCCAACCTATAGGTTGTAAAACATTTTTACCAATCATTCTATTATATCTAGATATAACATCACCAATAGTATAATTACGAACATGACCCATATGTAAACTACCAGAAGGATAAGGAATCATAGAAATACAATAATATTTTTCTTTTTTAAAATTTTCAAAAGCTTTAAATGTATTATTTTTAATCCAATATTTTTGTACTTTTTTTTCTATATCTTTTGGTATATATATTTTTTTCATGTAAAAAAAAATATTCCTTATTAATATATAATAATATTCATTTATTAAAAATGTTAAAAAATTAATTTTCCTAAAAAATATATATTATTATTTTATATATTTTATTTATTAAATTTAAAATTTTTATTATTTTTAATTTCTAATACACCATTATAAATAGCTTTTTCGTGTAAATTTTCTTCAATTCTAATTAATTGATTATATTTAGCTACTCTATCAGTTCTACTTATTGAACCTGTTTTTATTTGTCCAGCTGATGTTCCTACAGATAAATCAGCAATAGTAGTATCTTCAGTTTCTCCAGATCTGTGAGAAATTATAGTAGCATAACCATTTTGTTTAGCTATTTTAATAGTATCTAAAGTTTCAGTTAATGATCCAATTTGATTTGCTTTTATAATAATAGCATTAACTATTTTTTTTTTTATTCCTTTTTTTAATAAATTCACATTTGTTGCAAATAAATCATCACCTACAAGTTGAATTTTTTTACCTAATTTTTTTGTTTGATATGAAAATCCCTTCCAATCTTTTTCATGTAAACCATCTTCTATAGATACAATAGGAAATTTATTTATTAAATATTCTAAATAATGAGTAAATTCTTTATAATCATAAATTTTATTTTCATTTTTAAATTTATATACATTGCTATTATAATCAAATAATTCTGATGCAGCACAATCTATAGCTATTGTCACTTCTTTACCTACTTTGTATCCTGAAATTTCTATAGATTCTTGAATTAATAAAAAAGCTTCTTCATTAGAAGATAAATTAGGAGAGAATCCTCCTTCATCACCTACCCCAGTATACATTTTTCTTTTTTTTAAAATATAATATAAATTATGAAAGATCTCTGATCCTATACGTATAGCTTCCTTAATATTTTTAGCTTTAATTGGTTGAATCATAAATTCTTGTATATCTATATTATTATCTGAATGAACTCCTCCATTAATAATATTCATCATAGGTAAAGGAATAGTAAATTTTTTAGGAGTGTTGTTAAGATCCGCTATATGCTCATACAAAGGTATATTTCTTGACATTGATGCAGATTTTGCCAATGCAAATGAAACTGCTAAAATAGCATTAGCTCCTAAATTCATTTTATTATCAGTACCATCTAATTCTATCATTATTTTATCTAAATCAGATTGATATATTGCATTTTTTCCTATTAATAATGGAGCAATACATTTATTAATAGAATTTACTGCTTTTTTTACACCCCTTCCTAAAAAACGAGAATTATCCCCATCTCGAAGTTCTAATGCTTCTAAAGATCCTTTTGATGCCCCTGAAGGTGAAGAAGATATTCCAATAAATCCTCCTTTTAAATGCACTTCAGCTTCTACAGTAGGATTTCCACGAGAATCAATTATTTCACGTCCAATTATTTTTATAATTTTTGACATCAATGTTCCTTTTAATTTAAAATTAAATTAAAATTATTAAATAATTTTAATTTAATTTTAAATTAAATTTTATAAAATTACAAATTAATATTTAAATTTAATTAAATGATAAAAAAAATAAAGTATGAAAAATAAAATTATTATTACCAACTCTGCTTCTAAACAAATTAATTTTTTATTAAAACAAGATTATTCTATGATTGGATTGCGTATTTTGATAAAAAAATCTGGATGTGCAGGATTTAAATATATATTAAAAAAAGTTAAAACAATAAAAACAAATGATCAAATGTATGAAAAAAAAGGCGCTAAAATATTTGTTTCATCAAAAATTTTATTTATGATAAATGGAACTAAAATAGATTATGTAAAAAAAAAAACAAAAGAAGAATTTATATTTAATAATCCTCAAGCAAATTATTATTGTGGGTGCGGTAAAAGTTTTGGAATTTAATATAATTAATATTACTAATATTTTTATTTAAATTTTTTAAAATTAAAGGATAAAATGTATTGAAAAAAAAAAGATCTTATAAAGAAGGTTTTTTTACTTTTGTAAAAATAAAAAAATTTCCAAATGGAATAAACAATAAAATAATAAATAAAATATCAAAAAAAAAACATGAACCAAAATGGATGCTTAATTTTAGACTTAATGCATATAATTTTTGGAAAACAATGAAAGAACCTCATTGGATTAAAGGATATTATAAAAAAATAAAATATAATAATCTTAATTATTATATTGAACCATTAATTAATGTTAAAAATAAATTAAATTTTAAAAAAAATAAAAATAAAAAAAATAATAAATATTTTAAAAATTTTCTAACAAATGAAATAAAATATACTTTTGATAAACTTGGTGTTCCTATTAAAAATAAAAACAGTAAATTTGCAGTAGATGCTATTTTTGATTCAGTTTCAGTATATACTACATATAATAATAAATTAAAAAATAATGGTATTATTTTTTGTTCTTTTAGTAAAGCAATTAAAAAATATCCATTATTGGTTAAAAAATATTTAGGAACAGTTGTTCCATATTATGATAATTTTTTTTCTGCTTTAAACTCTGCTATTTATTCAGATGGAACATTTGTATATATACCTAAAAATACAAAATGCCCTATAGAATTATCTACATATTTTAGAATTAATTCTGAAAAAACTGGACAATTTGAAAGAACAATAATAATAGCAGATGAAGGTAGTTATGTTAGTTATATTGAAGGATGCACTGCCCCCAATAGAGATAAAAATCAATTACATGCAGCTGTTGTGGAAGTAATTTTATTTAAAAATTCAGAAATAAAATATTCAACTGTACAAAATTGGTTTTCAGGAAATAAACCTAATACTGGAATTTTAAATTTTGTTACCAAAAGAGCAATATGTAAAGGTAAAAACTCAAAAATGTCTTGGATTCAATCTGAAACAGGATCATCAATAACATGGAAATATCCAAGTGTTATTTTACATGGAAATAATTCATCTGGTAATTTTTATTCTGTATCCATTACTAATGGTTATCAACAAGCAGATACTGGAACTAAAATGATTCATATTGGTAAAAATACTACATCTAATATAATTTCAAAAGGAATCGCTTATGGAAAAAGCTCAAATACTTACCGTGGTTTGGTTAAAATTATGTCAAAAGCAACAAATTCTAAAAATTTTACCAGATGTGACTCTATGATTATAGGAAACAAGTGTGGTGTATATACATTTCCTTCTATTGAATCTAATAATAATAGTTCTGTGGTAGAACATGAAGCAAGAGCTTCAAGTATAGGTAATGATCAGTTATTTTACTGTAATCAAAGAGGAATTAATAATGATAATGCTATTTCAATAATAGCTAACGGATTTTGTAAAGAAATTTTTTCAGAACTTCCATTGGAATTTAACATAGAAGCAAAAAAAATATTGTCTATTAGTTTACAAAAAAGTGTTGGTTAGTAATTAAAAATAATAATTAAATTATAATTTAATTAAGGTAAAAAATGTTATTAATAAAAAATTTAACAATAAAAATTAAAAAAAAGAAGATAATTAATAAATTAAATTTAAAAATAAAATCAGGAGAAGTTCATGCAATTATGGGTCCTAATGGATCTGGAAAAAGTACATTATCATTAACATTAGCTGGAAAAAATAAAAATAATATTAATAATGGATCAATAATTTTTAAAAATAAAAATTTATTATTATTACAACCTGAATACCGTGCATGTGAAGGATTATTTATATCTTTTCAATATCCTATTTTTATAAATGGAATTAGTAATAAATATTTTTTACAATTGGCTTTAAATTCTATTCGTAAATACAGAAATAAAAATCCTATATGTATTTCTAAATTTAATTCTTTACTAAAAAAAAATATAGATTTAATACATTTCCCTGTAGATATAATTAATAGATCATTAAATAAAGAATTTTCTGGAGGAGAAAAAAAAAAGAACGAAATATTACAAATGATTATGTTAAAACCGTACTTATGTATTTTAGATGAAATTGATTCAGGTTTGGATATTGATTCTTTAAAAACCATATCTAATTTAATAAATTCTTTTAGAAATTCTAAACGTTCATTAATAATTATTACTCATTATCAAAGAATTTTTAAATATATAAAACCAGATTATGTTCATGTATTATACAACGGAAAAATAATAAGATATAGTAATTATTCTTTAGCAAAATATATTGAGGATAATGGATATGGTTTTATTAAAAAATAATATAAAATTAAATTTTATTAATCAAATTAATAAAATATTTGTTAAAAATATTAAAAAGTATTCTAATTATTCATTAGAACATTTTAAAATGGCAAAGAACATAGGTATTTTTGATAATGAAGAATATAAATATACTAATTTAGATTTAATTTTAAAAAATAAGTTTTATTTAGTTAAATCATTTAAAGAATGTAATTTATTAAATATTAAAGATATTCTAAATATAGAATCATGTAGAATAGTTTTTATAAATGGATTTTTATCCTACAATTTAAGCAGTTTTAATCAAAATATATGGAAAATAAAAATAGAAACAGGTTTAAAAAGAAAAAAATTACCTTTACATATAAAATCAGATTTTTTTTTACATTTAATTGAAAGTCTATCAGAAGAAACTATTAAAATAACTTTAAAAAAAAATTTAAGTAATATTAAACCTTTATATTTATTACATATTAATTACGGTAATAAAAATTCAAAAATAGTTAATATGATTAATTACAGACATCATATTAATATTGAATCTTATTCAAAATGTAAATTAATTGAACACTTTATAAGTATAGGAAAAAAAAAATATTTTACAGGATCGCGTACTTCAATTAAATTAAATAAAATGTCATATATAAATTATATAAAAATATTTAATGAAAATAGTAATACATATCATGTATGTAATGATGATATTATTATTAATAAATATTCAAAAGTTAAAAGTAATATATTTGTATTAAAATCTGGATTTAATAGAAGTCAAATAAATGTTAACATAAAAGGAAAAAGATCTAAGATTGATATTAAAAGTTTATCATTTGTTTCAAATTCAAATATTAATGAAATAATAACTTATATAGAAAATAAAAAACCTTGTTGTTCTATTAAACAATTACATAAATTAATAGTAAAGAATAAAAGTGTAGGTATATTTAATGGTTTGATAAAAATTTTTAAAAAAGCAATAAAATCTAAAAGTAAAATGATAAATAATAATCTATTATTAGATAATTTATCAAAAATATTTACACAACCAAATTTAGAAATAAATACTGATAATGTTAAATGTAAACATGGTGCAACTATTGGAAAAATTGATTTAAATCAATTATTTTATTTACAATCAAGAGGATTATCGTTTAAACAAGCTAAAAAAACTATAATTTTTGCATTTACTAATGAATTAATAAAAACAAATTCTAATAAAAAATTAAATAATATTTTATTATTAAAAATTAATAATATATTAATGGATATTATATAATGAATTATCCTATAGAAAAAATTAGATATAATTTTCCTATGCTTTTTAAAAAAATTAATAATAAAAAAATTACATATCTTGATAATGCATCAACATCACAAAAACCTAATTTAGTTATAAACTGTATAAATAAATATTTCAAATATTTTTATTCTTCTATAAATCGTAGTATTTACCAATTATCTAATTATTCTACTTATAAAATAGAATTAATAAGAAAACAAATTTCTAAATTTATAAATTCTAAATTTGCTAATGAAATTATTTTTGTTAAAGGATCAACAGAAGGAATAAATCTTGTTGCTAATAGTTGGGTAAGAAATAATTTAGAATCAGGTGATAATATTTTAATTACTGAAATGGAACACCATTCTAATATTGTACCATGGCAAATAATTACTAAAGACAAAAACATAAATATTAAATATATTCCTTTATTACCTAATGGAAAACTTAATATATCTAAAATTTATTCTTTAATTGATGAAAAAACAAAATTTTTTTCTATAACACAAGTATCTAATGTATTAGGTACTAGAAATAATATATCAAAAATAATTAAAAAAATACGATATTTTAAAAAAATTTTAATTTTAGTTGATGGTTCTCAAAATATTATGCATCATAAAGTTGATGTACAAAGTTTAGATTGTGATTTTTATGTATTTTCGGGTCATAAAATGTATGGACCTTCTGGTATAGGTATTTTGTATGTTAAAAAATCTATTTTAGAAAAAATGACACCATGGGAGGGTGGCGGATCAATGATTAAAAATGTTAATTTGACAAAAGGTAGTATTTTTTCTGAGATTCCATTTAGATTTGAAGCTGGATCTATTAATACTATAGGTATAATTGGTTTAAGTTCAGCTATTGATTATATTGAAAGTATAGGAATTAATAAAATTAGAAATCATGAACATAATATAATTAAATATGCAATAAAATCATTAAAAATGATACCAGGTATAATTATTTATGGATTTAATATCAATAATAGTTTAATATCATTTAATTTAAAAAAACATAATTCATATGATGTAGGAATATTTCTTGATCAATATGGTGTTTCTATTAGAACTGGAAATCAATGTGCTATACCTTTAATGTCGTATTTTAAAGTTAATGGTATGTGTCGTTTATCAATTGCTATGTATACAGATAAAAAAGATATAGATAACCTTATATTAGGTTTATATAGAATAAATAATATTTTATAATATATATAGGATATTAAAATGTTAAATATTCCTGATTTAGATAAATTTATCTCTAATTTTATTTTATGCAAAACATGGGAAGAAAAATATTTATATATAATAGAATTAGGAGAATATATTTTTTTTCTTCCGAAAAACATTAGACATAATATTAATTTAATGCAAGGGTGTCAAAGTAAAATATGGATAATGATATATATAAATAATAAAGGTAAATTTATATTCTTAGGTGATAGTAACACATCTATCACAAGAGGTTTAATTACAATTATTTTAATATTTTATAAAAATATGAACATATTTGAAATTATAAATTATGATATTAATTTTTTTTTTGATAAATTATGTATTAAACATCATTTATCACAAAATAGATCTTATAGTTTAGATATTATAATTAAAAATTTAATATATAAATCTTCTTTATACATTAAAAAGATATTAATATAAAAAAAAAAAAAAAAAAAAAAAAAAAAAAAAAAAAAAAAAAAAA